>DASSQB010000291.1:0-26804 GCA_035702725.1 Terriglobales bacterium
TGGCGTGCTCAATGGCAAAGGCGCCAGCCTGCTCGATGGCTACATGGAAGATCTAGCGACCGACCGTATTTACCGGCTGATGGTCGTCCAACGGATGCGCTACAGCGAAGCCATGGACATCCTTGACGAATCCGGTAATCCAGTGTCGCACACGCCCGAGCTGATCAGCAAATTGTTCGACGAAGAAGTAGAAAAGATTGTAGCCAACCCGGCGCGCGCCGATATAGGCACGCCGGAAACATTTCGCGAAGCGCGCCGCATCGCGGAAGCCATGATCCTGAATGGTGAATTTAATCCGATTTGAACCATCAACCCTGCAGTTCCCCGCAGTGCTGCGAGGAAAGGAAGAAAGACGTGACCAAGAACGGCAAGACGGAACCGAACAACACGCAATGGGCCGGCAGGCGCTGGCAGGGTGTCACTCGCCCCTACACCTCCGCGGAAGTGGAACGCATCCGCGGCTCGATCAAAATTGACCACACGCTGGCGCGCATGGGTGCGGAGCGGCTATGGGACCTGCTGCAGTCCGAATCCTACGTTCCTGCTCTGGGCGCCATGACCGGCAACCAGGCCATCCAGCAGGTGCGAGCCGGGCTGAAAGCTATCTACGTGAGTGGCTGGCAAGTGGCAGCTGACGCCAACGATGCCGGACAGATGTATCCCGACCAGAGTTTGTATCCGGTCAACAGTGTGCCCAGCCTGGTGGCGCGTATCAACAAGGCGCTGCTGCGGGCCGACCAGGTACACCATGCCGAGGGCCAAAGCGACGTCTACTGGTTTGCGCCCCTAATTGCGGACGCTGAGGCCGGTTTTGGCGGCACGCTGAACGCCTTTGAGCTGATGAAGGCGATGATCGAGGCGGGCGCCGCCTGCGTGCATTTCGAGGACCAGCTTTCATCGGCCAAGAAGTGCGGCCACCTCGGCGGCAAGGTGCTGGTGTCCACGCCCGAAGCTGTCCAGAAGCTGGTAGCGGCACGCTTGGCGGCCGATTCCATGGACGTGCCTACGCTGATTATGGCGCGGACAGATGCCAACGCGGCCAACCTGCTGACCAGCGACATAGACGCTCGCGACCGCGAGTTCTGCACTGGCGAACGCACGTCGGAAGGCTTCTTCCGCATCCGCGGCGGCCTGCACTCCGCCATCGCCCGCGCTCGCGCTTACGCTCCCTATGCTGATCTGGTGTGGTGCGAGACTTCAGAGCCGAACCTGCAGGAAGCCCGCATTTTCGCTGAAGCCGTGCTGGGCGAGTTTCCCGACAAGCTGCTGGCCTACAACTGCTCGCCCTCGTTCAACTGGAAGAAGAAGCTGGACGATGCCACCATCGCGCGCTTCCAGCGCGAACTGGCGGCCATGGGCTACAAGTTCCAATTCGTGACCCTGGCCGGCTTCCATGCCCTGAACCTGAGCATGTTCGAGCTGGCGCGCGGCTACCGCGAAAGCGGCATGACCGCGTACGCTCGGCTGCAGGAAAAGGAATTCAGCCGGGAACAGCACTATGGCTACGAGGCGGTGAAGCACCAGCGCTTTGTCGGCACCGGGTATTTCGACGCCGTGGCCCAGGTGATCGCGGGCGGAGCCTCTTCCACCTTGGCGCTGGAAGGCTCGACCGAACAGGCCCAGTTCAGTGCTGAGTGGCATGAGGCGAAGAAGCGGCCGGAAGGGCCGGATGCCGCCTGCCAGCCTATTCTGGGCGAGTGCCCGACGGAAGAACTCGTCCTGCCCAAACAGGCTTCGCCGCGCGGCAAGCGCCTGGCCTGAGCTTATCCGTCTCTCTCACTTTGTCCGGCGTAATGCCGGCAGTCCTGAGGTCGAACGGCCTCAGGACTTTTTTATTGGCGGGGCGCTTATAATTGCCCGGCCACGGTCGTGAGTGCCTCAATCTGCATCTAAGCAACCGGCCCGATGGAACGATATCTCTGCATCCACTGCCACTTCTACCAGCCGCCGCGAGAAAACCCGTGGCTGGAAGCGGTGGAAATCCAGGATTCGGCCTACCCCTACCACGATTGGAACGAGCGCATCACCGCCGAATGCTATGCGCCCAACTCCGCCGCCCGCATTCTTGACGGCGAAGGCCACATCGTAAAAATCGTCAATAACTACTCCCGTATCAGCTTCAATTTCGGACCCACGCTGCTCTCCTGGATGGAAGACAATGCGCCCCACACCTATGCCAAAGTATTGGCGGCGGACAAGGAGAGCCAGCAGCTCTTCTCCGGCCACGGCGCGGCTATAGCCCAGGCCTATAACCACATGATTCTGCCCCTGGCCGCTCGGCAGGATAAATACACGCAGGTACTGTGGGGAATTCGCGATTTTGAGCGCCGTTTCGGACGCTCTCCCGAGGGCATTTGGCTGCCGGAAACCGCTGTGGACATCGAAACGCTGGAGGTCCTGGCGGACGTGGGCATCCGCTTCACCATCCTCGCGCCCCACCAGGCGCGTCAGGTACGCAAACTAACCGGCCAGCGCTGGCGCGAGGTGGAGGGGGCCAAGATTGACCCCACCCGCGCCTACGTGACCAATCTGCCCTCCGGGCGGAGCATCAGCCTTTTCTTTTACGACGGCCCGATTTCGCAGGCCGTCGCGTTTGAGCATTTGCTATCCAATGGCGAGCACTTCGCCCAGCGGCTGCTGAGCGGCTTTTCTGACGCCCGTCGCTGGCCGCAGCTCATGCACATCGCCACCGACGGGGAAACTTATGGCCACCATCACCCCCACGGCGACATGGCGCTGGCGTATGCCCTGGAATACGTCGAGTCGCGCGGCCTCGCCCGCATTACTAACTACGGCGAATACCTCGCCAAGCATCCTGCTGCACTCGAAGTTGCAATCGTCAACAACACTTCGTGGAGCTGCATGCATGGCGTGGAACGCTGGCGCAGTGATTGCGGCTGCAACACAGGCATGAAGCCCGGCTGGCGGCAGCACTGGCGGGCGCCGTTGCGTCAGGCACTGGACTGGCTGCAGAACGAATTGGCCGGACCCTACGAGCAGAAAGCGCGTGAATATCTGAAGGATCCCTGGACGGCTCGCGAAGAGTACATCCAGGTTGTGCTCGATCGCTCCGAGGGCACGCGGCGGGACTTCCTGGCACGACATCAGACCCGGGACCTCACGGAGGAAGAACAGATTACCGTCTGGAAGCTGCTGGAAATCGAGCGCCATGCCATGCTCATGTACACCAGCTGTGGCTGGTTCTTCGACGAGCTTTCCGGCATTGAAACCGTGCAGGTCATCATGTACGCCGGTCGGGCTGTACAACTGGCACAGGAAGCCATGGGCCAGGACTTCGAGGCGGGCTTCCTGGAACGCCTGGCGCAGGCTCATAGCAATGTTGCCACCTTTGGGGATGGCGCCCGCATTTACACGACCTGGGTAAAGCCTGCCATTCTAGACCTGCCCAAAGTGGCTGCGCATTTCGCGGTCAGTTCGTTGTTCGACCACCACGAAGAACACCCCTCCATTTACTGTTATGACGTCAGCGTGAGCGATGCACAACGCCTCCAGTCGGGCCGTTTCCGAATGGATATGGGTCAGGCTCGCATCTGTTCGCGCATTACGGAAGAGTGTGGGTCATTTACTTACGGCGTGCTGCACCTGGGCGGGCACAACATCAACGCGGGAGTGCGGACGTTTCGCGGCGAACAATCTTACGCACAGGCCGTTAAGGAGCTTTCCGAGGCATTCAACCGGGCCGATGTGGCGGAGTCGCTGCGCCTGCTGGACAAGCACTTCGACGGCGCTCAGTACACCCTGAAGTCGCTGTTCCGCGACGAACAAAGGCGCATTGTGGGGCATATCCAGGAATCCACGCTGGCCGAAGTGGAAGCCAACTACCGGCAGGTTTACGAGAGCGATGCGCCTCTGCTGCGTTTCCTCAGCGAGCTGCATATGCCGCGCCCCAAGGTTCTACACGCCACAGCCGAGTTTGTGCTCAACAGCAGCCTGCGACACGCCTTCGAAGCCGGCGAACTTGACCTGGGTGCCATTGCAGCGCTGATGGATGCTGCCGCGCGGGACGAAATCACTCTCGATGCCGCCGGCCTCAGTTACGTGCTCAAGAGACGACTGGCGACGCTGAGCGATATTCTGGCTGCTAATCCTGCCGAGCCCGCGGTCTTCACCCAGTTTGAAGTGGCGGTCCGCCTCGCCCGCTCCCTGCCTTTTGAAGTTGACCTGTGGCATGCGCAGAATGCCTGTTATCGCGTATTGCAGGATGTTTGCGGGCCGAATGGGAGCAAGCCAGCCCAGCAGGAATGGCTGCAGCGTTGGCAGGCTATCGCCGAGAAACTGAATTTGAAGTGCGCGGCCCCGGCAGCTGACGCGATTCCCCCTCCGCCGCAGCCCGTGCCGCAGGCGGCATGAGGAACGCGACTGGAGGGACCTTCTCTTGCCCTAAAGCAGGTTTCAAGCTTTCGCGTGCGGGGGACAGCAGAAAACATCAGGTTCTGTCATCGTGAGCGAAGCTGAACCCTTCATTTCGGCAGTGATTCGAATTCGGCCGCTAGCTGCCGATGCCGAGCGCGCGCTGCGTCTACCAGGGCGCGGAATATAGCCTGCGACGCCGGTTCGTTCAGAGACCGCTCAGGATGCCACTGCACAGCCAGTACGAAGTGTTCAGGCGAGGTGCCCTCCAGCGCCTCAATTACCGCATCAGGCGCCTTGGCTGCTATCTGCAAGCCATTTCCCACGGTAGCGGCCGCCTGGTGGTGGCTGGTATTGACTACAAGCGCTGATTCACCTCCCGGTGAAAGGAAAGTTCCCAGAAGATGGGCTAAGAGGGAAGATGGCTCCACCCTGACCACATGGGTTATCTCGCCATTTGCGTGATCAATGCTGGTTTCAATGTGCTGCCGCAGAGTACCGCTGCAATACACGTTAAGGCTCTGCAGACCGTAGCAGATGCCCAGTAGCGGCTTGCGCATATTATGTGCATCCTGCAGCAGGAGTTTGTCGGCGGCGTCGCGCAGGGGATCGGCAGCCTTGGTTCGCGGATCGCGCTCCGCCCCATATTTTTTCGGATCCACATCGGCCCGGCTTCCAGGCAGCAAGACCCCGTCGCAGCCTTCGATGAGCTTCATCAGCTCAGCTTGGGGGTGGTCCAGCGGAATTCGCACCGGCTCGCCGCCGGCCTCGCGAACCGCTTCCTCATACTGCGGCAGAACCCGCTCTGAATACTCCCGGTTAGTTGAATGCGGCAACGGAATGGCAATGCGCGGTCTCATGTTGCTGCCTACGGATTTACAGAGATTTCAAGCACATACCAATTAGGGCTTAGCATTTGGCCATCGCACCGACGGTTTGGCCCATAACTCCAATTGAGGGCCAAATGCTAATGACTAAATGCCAACTGCTGGTTTTCAAAACCCTCTCCAGGCTGCAAGCCGCTGCCGGTATCGTTTGATTTCGGTGACGAGCGCAGTAAGGAGCACAACCACCGCCACCAGCAGCGCCATCGGCATGGCTATATAGCGGTAGGCATTAGCCATATTCGGACGGTGCCCTCCGATTACTCCGAACACGCTCAGACCGATGATCGCCAAAAGCAGGGTGACGGCAAAGGCGAGCAAGGTGAGCACAAAGGTGATGAGCAGGGCACGGAAAAACACACCCAGCAGCCGGGGCTTCTGGGTGACTATCCCAAGCTCAGTCATAGCTTTTCAGCTTACAACGGAATGGCTACGCGGTGCTGCCACCCTACTGCGCTAGAATAAGGGCCTATGGTGCAGGCAGCACACGCCCTGACCCGGTCTCCGGCGGAGGTGATCCGGCAGAACCCAGTATCCCAAGCCCCAAACGGTATCTGCTATGCGTTTACGGGGAATATCAGCACGTCGGCCAATGACCTGGAACGCATGGTGGCGGCCGTGCCGGTCACCGCTGCTGCAGCCTTGGAGCGCAAAGCCTATTATTTTGTGCCGCTTACGATTGGCCAAGGCGACGAAACCCTCATCGCCGACCGCTACGACGTGGCGCTCAGTGACAACGCCGTCTGCCATCGCAACCTGAACGTCGGCGACTCCCAGTGCGTCTTCATTTCCACCCGCCTCATGGACGACAAATTCTCAGTGGCCTTTGAGTTCTATATCAACGTGGGACACGCTGTGGTGGAGCGGGCGGGCGTCTCCGAGGCTTTTTCGGAGCTGGTATGGAAGCAGGTGGAAGACGGCGTGCGCGGCGAAACCAGCCTGGACGCCTATGAATTGCGCAAGCTGGCCACAAGTCCCGGCGCCGATGTTGAAAAGCACAAGAACGATTACCTGCAAACCGCGTTTTCCGACTCCATTTCCATCTACCTGCTTTCGCTTTTCCTGGATGTGGATTACTACGACCTGCGGGAGCGGGATTACCCCCTGCTGGCTCCGACTCCCCTGTCCGAGCGCTTGCGCAAAGTGGCGGAACTGTTTCCGCCCAGTCCCGGATTTGAATTTGCCATCTACTACCGGCGGCGGGGGCAATAAACCTGCTCTCGGCCTTTTCGCGGCAGCCTATTGCTCCCCCTCAATGCACGGCTACAATGCAAGCATGATCGCCCACCTGCGTGGACGGCTGATCGCCAAGCATCCCAACCAGGCTATCGTTGAGGCCGCCGGCGTCGGTTACGACGTCAGCATCAGCGTGCCCACGTTTTCGCAGCTCCCTGCCCTGGGTGCGGAGGTCGCCTTCCACGTACACACGCACGTGCGGGAGGACTCCATCGCGCTGTTCGGGTTTCTGCGCCCGGCGGAGAAGCAGCTCTTCGAGCGGCTGATATCGGTGAGCGGCATCGGCCCCAAGCTGGCCATTACTATCCTGAGCGGCATGCCGGCAGATGAGATGATAGGCGCGATTCGCGGCAATGACGTAGCCCAGCTGACGCGTATCCCCGGCATCGGCAAGAAAACCGCCGAGCGCATGGTGCTCGAGCTACGGGACAAGTTGCAGGGTTTCGGCGCTGCGCCCGCCGCTGCTCCCGCCAGTCCCATTGAGGAAGATGTGCTCTCCGCCCTGGTCAACCTAGGGTATCAGCGTCCCGCAGCCGAGCGGGCCCTTTCCAAGGTGGGCAATGGTAACCGGCAGTCGTTTGAAGCACTCTTCCGGGAAGCCCTGGCAGCGCTGTCTAAGTAATTTTAATTCCATGCGCTGTTGATTACGTCCCTAGTTTGAACGAAACACCTAAAACACATTTACCCGCGGCAAATTACCAATTTACAAATTGGAAGGTTACAAATCTTTGTGTCCTCTGTGGTTGAAAACACTGTTAATTCCCTACGAACTTGAGGTACAAATCCCGGTCTCCCTGGCAAGTCTGCGCCATTTCTTTGATTTTGCTCCAGGCGAGCATTTGTGAATCGTCGCGAGCCCGCTCCCGCACTTTTTCCCATTCTTCCAGGAAGGGCTCCATCTGGAGGTGATTGAAAACGGTGTGGCCGTAAGGATCAATGCAGCGCAGGATGGCAAAGTGCTTTTCGTCGAAACCGGGAACGACGCCATGCAGCATAACCCACTCACTGCGCTCGCCTAGCTCATCCTCCAGCTTGATCACCCAGGACATTCGAAGTCCTCCGCCACTCGCGAGGCCAATGTAACACGAGTTCGCATCAGTCCGGCACTAGCCTCAACGTGGTTATACATCGTCAGCCAGGCGAGTGAGCCTGTCTCTACAGACGCAGCAGGCCAGTGCTAACTGACACGGGCCGGCTCACGCGGCAAAGGAATCGGCGCCCGGCTTCCGCGCGCGCTTACGGAATACCACGCGTATTTGGTCGCGCCAGTGCTCATCAATGGCGGCTAGTGTCCACTCAATTTCCGGGGCAAGGAAGCGCAGCAGTGAGTCAGTGGCGGGATGAATGTGGAGGGCGGGCGCCGCCAGGATGAGCAGAGGTGAGCCGGGCGCCAGTTCAGCACCCGGGAAGTAGCCGAAACGCGAGAACTCGCCCCGCGCATGGTGCCATTCCACGCGCGCCCAATAATCCAAGCCCTGCAGGGGCAGGTGAATGTCTTCATCAGCTTTGAGTTCAACCACTGCCAGGCGACCATCGCGAGTGGCGGCCAGCACATCAATCATGGCGCGGTCGGCGGCGGAGAATGCCGGCACCTGGGAATAGACCGGTGTGCGCGCCAGGCGATCGTCCAGGCTGCTAACGTCCTGAATGGCCAGCGACTCCAGCCAGCGTTCGGGATGCATGCGCCAGCAGGGATGGTCGCGGGGACCATTCGGGCGGCGCACCTGGGCCAGCTGCTTGACGAGAGTCTGGAATTCGGCGGCGTTCTGCTCACTGAGAAGGTTTTCCGCCGCGCCCGTGCCAAACACGATCTCCTGGCGATTACGAAATCCTTCAGCTGCCACACGGGCACGGGCAAATTCCAAGCCGCGCAGGCGGAAGGCCAGCTCTGCGGGGGAAAGCACGGCAACGTCGGCCTCCGGACAAATGCTCCTGATGCGGTCTATGGACGCGGCGAAGCGGTCGCGGGCAGCGGCTTCATCGCAACAATGCACCAGGCGGGTAGCCAGGTTGCCGCGATCAGCTGTATCGAGTTGCTCCAGCTCTTCTTCACGCTCATTCAGTTCATACAGTTGCCACTTGGCCGCCCCGCGGTCGAGGTGGGCAATGCGCTCCCGCGCCACTGCCGAGCGACCCGCCGGAACCAGCAGCTTCAAGCCCTCCACCTGCAAGTCGGTGAGCGATTCGCGGCAGGCATTGAGCCACAGGATGCCAAAGGTAAGGGCGGCATCCACCGAGGCTTGCGTCTCCCCGGCATTCACCCCCAGAAAAGCAAACGCT
Source organism: Terriglobales bacterium (assembly GCA_035702725.1). GTDB lineage: Bacteria > Acidobacteriota > Terriglobia > Terriglobales > Acidobacteriaceae > JAICWP01. The sequence continues at coordinate 8,772 of DASSQB010000291.1, forward strand.
GAGCGTCCCTTGCGCAGCACGCCGCGGGAGCAAACCGGACCGAAGGAGCGCTCCAGGTCCACAGCCGAGGTGATCCGGGCCAGGGTGAATTCGGGAAAGTGGCACGCCAGCACACGACGCAGCCGCTGTTGGTAGGCAGTCCGAATCATCTGCTTGGCCGTTGCAGTGCGGCGGTCGCGATCCCGGCAAATCTCCAGTTTGGAAGGCCGGGACTGGCCGAAGCGCAACACGGCCAGGCGCAGCACACCACCTTTCTCCTCCGCGTCCACCACCCGCCGCACGGTGTTGCGTTCGTCCGACCAGAGGTGCAGAAGGCACTTGCCGTGTTCGGCAGAAACCGTGTAGCGGGCGCGCGCTAACTCGAAGCAGACTGCGCCATCTTCGACAACTATGGCATCGCGAGCCTCAGCGAGATACTGCTGCAGGGTGCGGGCGAGACAATCGGCTTCCACACAATCATTGTGGCACTACGAACAATGAATTTCACCACCCAGACAGGGAGACATAGAGAAACGAATTTCAAAATGGGCATGGGATGTAGCGCTGACGGCTTCCGCACAAACCTCTGTGTGATAATGAACGAGCAGGCTTATGCGCCTTCGTCCCTGCCAAAGCATCCAATGAATGTGATTCTCGACCAGCATAAGTTCTTCTTTGACCGCTACGGCATGACCGAGCGCGACCTGGAACGCTACCTGGCGGCCGCGCTTTCCGCCGGGGGTGAGTACGCCGACCTCTACTTCGAATACCTGACCTCCACCTCGCTGATGGTGGACGAATCCATGGTGAAGACTGCCTCGCAGGGCATTTCTGCGGGCTGCGGGGTGCGGGTAGTCGCGGGCGAGCGCACCGGCTACGCCTACACTGATGACCTGGCACCGGCAAAGATCCTGCACGCGGCCCGTACCGCCGCGCTGATCGCCAGCGGCCCGGCCAAAACGCCTATTGTGGGTGAGCACCGCAAGCCGCCGCGCAGCCTGTACCCTGTGGCGCTGCCTGCCGCCGATTCTGAGATCAGCAGCAAAGTGGAACTGGTCACGCGGGCGGACCGGGCCGCGCGAGCTTACGACCCGCGAATCCGCGAAGTGCGCGCCAGCTACGCCGACGAGGTGCGCAACATCCTGGTGGTCGGCTCCGATGGCACCTTGACCGAGGACTCCCAGCCTCTGGCCCGCCTGAACGTCTCCTGCATTGCCAAGTCGGACGGCAATTCGGCCCGCGGTACCTACGGCGGGGGTGGTAGGGTGACCCTCGATTTCTTCAGCGGGGAGAAGACGCCTGAGTTTTTCGCTGCCGAAGCCGCGCGCCAGAGCATCATCCAGTTGGACGCTCGCGAGGCTCCGGCGGGCGAAATGGAAGTTGTGCTGGGACCGGGCTGGCCGGGGATTCTGCTGCATGAGGCCATTGGGCATGGCCTGGAAGCCGACTTCAACCGCAAGAAAACCTCCGCTTTTGCCGGCTTGCTGGGCAAGCGCGTAGCCAGCGAGAAGTGCACCGTCGTGGACAACGGCACTCTGCCCAATCGTCGCGGCTCCATCAATGTTGACGACGAGGGCGCGCCCACCCAGAACACGGTGCTGATCGAGAAGGGAGTGCTGAAAGGCTATTTGAGCGACAAGCTTTCCGCGCGCCTGATGGGCATGGCCGATACCGGCAACGGCCGGCGTGAGAGCTACGAACACATACCCATGCCACGGATGACCAACACTTACATGCTGGCGGGAGAGGAAGACCCGCACGACATCATTCGCTCGGTGAAAAATGGCGTTTACGCGGCCAACTTCGGGGGCGGACAGGTAGACATCACCAACGGCAAATTCGTTTTCTCGGCTTCAGAAGCCTATCTGATCGAAGACGGCCAGGTGACCGCGCCCTTGCGCAATTGCACTCTGATCGGTAACGGCCCGGATGTGCTCACGCGCGTCTCTTTGGTCGGAAATGACCTGAAGCTGGATGAAGGCGTAGGAACCTGCGGCAAGGATGGGCAGGCGGTGCCCGTCGGCGTGGGCATTCCCACGCTGAAGGTGGATCGCATCACGGTGGGCGGAACCGCCAAACGCGAGCCAGCCCGTGACTATATGAAATAGTGTGGAGACGGGGCTTCGCCCCTTCTGGGCGTGGCAGAGCCTCGCCCCCACGCGGATTCGAAATGATTGATTATCTTCATCTCCCCATTGGCGAGCACTGCCCTGACCTGGTGAATGCCGTCGTCGAAGTGCCCCGGGGCGGCGTAAACAAGTACGAATATGACAAGAAGCTGAAGGTCTTTCGGCTTGACCGAACCTTGTATTCGCCAGTGCACTATCCCGGTGATTATGGTTTCATTCCCAGCACGCTGGCCTCGGACGGCGATCCGCTGGATGTGCTGGTATTGGTGGACAATGCCAGTTTCCCCGGATGCTTTATCGAAGTCCGGCCTATTGGCGTGCTGGAGATGCTCGACCAGGGAGCGCGGGATGAGAAGGTGCTGGCCGTGGTCAACAATGATCCACGTTACACCGAGGTGAGTAACTACACCGACGTTTATACGCACATCCTGCGAGAGATCGGGCACTTCTTCTCGATTTACAAGGATCTGGAGGGCAAGCGGACCAAGACCATCGCCTGGCATAACGCGGAAGAGGCCCGGCGTGTGATCTTGGAAAGCCGCCAGCGGTTTGCGGAACGAAAGGCTGCCTAGAGTCCGGGCATTCCGCGATGGTAAGACGCCGACATTACAAAAATAAAATGATTTCACAACCTCTTACTACGCCCGAAAGAACTGAACTTAAAGAAATTGCTGCCGACGTTGTTCGGCGCGCCATGGCAGGCGGCGCCAGCGCCGCCGAAACCGTAGTGCGAGAAGGCACCGAGTTCGCCACCGTAGTGCGCCTGGGGCAGGTAGAAACGTTAAAAGAGTCGGGCTCACGGGCAATTGGGGTGCGGGTGTTCTTCGGTCGGCGCGCCGCCAGCACGTACAGCAGCGATTTTGCACCGCAGGCCCTCGACCACATGGTGAGTTCCGCGCTGCAGTTGGCGCGGGTGACATCCGAAGATCCGTATGCCGGCATTCCCGATCCCCAGCAGTTAGGCGCAATTCCTGGCGATCTTGACCTCTATTACGAAGACGTCTTTTCCCTTCCTACGGAAGAGCGCATCGCTTATGCGCGCCGCTGCGAAAAAGCGGCGATGGACGTAGATGCCCGCATCCGTAACTCCGAGGGCGGCTCGTTCGATGCAGCCACTGGGCACAAGGTGCTGGCCAACTCGCATGGTTTTGTAGGTGAGTATCGCCGCTCCTACTGCTCCGTAGCGGCGGTACCGATTGCGCAGGCGGAAGACGGCGCCATGCAGCGCGACTACTGGTATTCGATAGCGCGCAGCTTGAGCCGGCTGGAGTCGCCGGAAGAGGTGGGCCGCATTGCCGCCCAACGCACCGTGCGCCGCCTGGGAGCGCGCAAGGTAAGCACAGCCAAAGTGCCGGTGGTGCTCGATCCCATGGTTTCGCGCTCCATGCTCGACCACATTTTTGAAGGCGTGAACGGCGACTCTGTTTACCGTGGCGCCTCGTTTCTTGCCGGCAAGCTGGGGCAGAAGGTGGCGGGCGAGAACGTTACCATCGTGGACGACGGCACCATGCCCGGCGGCTTCGGCACCAGTCCTTTTGACAGCGAAGGCGTGCCCACGCGTCGCACCGTAGTGATTGACCGGGGAACCCTGAGTTCTTATCTGCTGAATACCTACACCGCCAAGAAACTTGGGTTGCAGACCACTGGCAATGCCTCTCGCGGTCTGGCCGGCAACCCCGGAATTGGACCCGGCAACTTCTTCCTGCAGCCGGGCAGCCGCTCACCTAAGCAGATGCTGGCCGACATTGATGAAGGATTGTACGTAACCGAGTTCCTCGGCTTCGGCGTGAACATGGTGACTGGCGACTACTCGCGCGGCGCCAGCGGGCTGTGGATCTCGAAGGGTGAGTTCGCCTATCCCGTTGAGGAAATCACGGTAGCCGGGAACCTGAAAGATGTGTTCTTCAATATCAGCGAGAGCGGAAACGATCTGGAATTCCGTGGCTCCGTCGCGTGTCCTACCATCCGCATTGACGGTTTGACGGTCGCGGGCCAGTAGACTTTCAAAATTCGGGATTCGAAAGTGGACCGTTGTGTATTTGCTTTCTTCTCTTGCAGTTGAGCTGCCTGCCGCTTAAGCAAACCCCCGCCTCGGGTTCACATCCAAATAGGTCTGCGGTTCCAGTAGAGCAAACCGTCATATATACGGCTGTTCCCTGGGCGCGGGAGTCAATGGATGGCAACAAACCCTCAATATTCGGAGCAAAGACCCCACTTGCACCCGCGATTGCAGGCACCACCTAAGCCGCGGTTTCCGTGGCCGTTGATCGCGATCGTCATTGCCGCTGCCATTCTGGCGGTGCTCATCTGGTGGCTACCGCAGCCCAAGAAGCAGCTGCCGCCCAACGCGGCGGCGGTGCCGGCTCAGCCCACAGGTAATCAGGTTCAACTCACCAGTTTGAAGATGACCCCTTCCACCGTGGGCAGCGCGTTCTATGTGGAAGCCATGCTCTACAACAACGGCAACACCGACATCACCGGAGTACAGGTACAGGCTGCATTCCATGGAATCAACGCGCAGGTTCTGGAAACGCAGACGCGCCCGGTGGAGGGCATGGTAGGCAATTCCGCAACCGAGGCACAGAACCTTGCCCAAGCGCCGATCAAGCCCAACCAGTCGCGTGCGGTAAGAGTTTACTTCAATCACTATCCCGCGGGCTGGAATAAACAAATGCCCGATCTGAAGGTCACTACAGTTACCGCCCACGCCCCGTAAAAATTTCGAAAGAGGTTTTTCGTGGACACGTGAAGTCGAAGCCGTGTCCATCCCGGGACCCCACCGCCGCTTGTACCGGGTGCGGTGGGGTGAGAATCAGCCCGGCAGCTCCGCTGCCGGGCTTTTTTATGCCATCGGCAACACGAGCCGTTGTTGATCGCACATCTCCAGTTACTCGTGGCTAAGTCACCGAGGAGTACAATTCCGCCATGGGTGGGCTGATACAGCCGCAGCCGGCGCAACAGGACGAAAGCGGCCGCATCTGGACTTTCGTCGGGCTTGGCGTGGCCATCGTTGTAATCGTGGTGGCTGTGCTGGCCATTATCGGCCGCAGCGGGCGGACGGGGCCAAACCCTCCTCCCCCTTATGCCTCCAGGCTGCAGCTCACCGATTTGAAAATGAGCGCCGCGGAGAATTTTGTGGGCGCCACGGTAACCTACCTGGACGGCAAAATCACCAATTCGGGGGATAAGGTGCTTACACGCGCCGTTGTGCAAGCCACCTTTGTGAACAGCCTGGGGCAAGTGGTGCAGCGCGAGACCCTGCCTATCCATGTGCTCACCACCGGCACCACGGGAGGCATTTACACCGACGTCGTGGACCTGAGCGCGGCCCCTCTGGCGCCTGGGCAAAACCGCCCTTTCCGGCTCACCCTCGAGCACATCTCCGCCGACTGGAACCATGCCGCGCCCGAACTGAAGATTGTGGACGTCGGCACGAAGTAGTCGCCGACAATTGGCATTCAGTTACCCAAACAGCACTGCCGCCCCGAAACCAATGTGTACTTTTTGGCAATGCCGCGCGGTGGCTAAATGCCAATTACTAAGTGCTGACCGCTCATTGCTACAATCACCACATGCCCGACACTAAAGCGGTGCGGCTGACAGAGACTGTCAAAGCGGCGGGTTGAGCTTCCAAGCTGAGTCCGGCGGCGCTGGACGCGGTGCTTGGGAAATTAGCCCGGCAACAAGACGCGAACGTGCTGGTTGGCTTCGACAAAGCCGACGACGCCGGTGTGTACCAGATCGCGCCTGACACCGCCCTGGTTCAGACCGTGGACTTCTTCACCCCCATCGTGGACGATCCTTACACCTTCGGACAGATCGCCGCCGTCAACTCCTTGAGCGACGTCTACGCCATGGGCGGGCGCCCGCTCACTGCGCTGGCTCTGGTCTGCTTCCCGGAAAAGGGCGACATGGACATTCTGGAGCGGATTCTGGCCGGTGGGCTCTCCAAGATGATGGAGGCAGGGTGCACCATCGTTGGCGGGCACAGCATCCGCGACGACGAACTGAAATTCGGTTACTCCGTGACCGGCCTCATTCACCCGCGCCGGGTGCTGGCCAACAGCGGCGCTCGCCCCGGCCATCGCCTTCTGCTCACCAAGGCCCTCGGTACGGGAGTAATCTCAACCGCCATCAAGAAAGGGCAAGCCCAGCCAAAGTGGATTGAAGCTGCGACCCGCTCTATGACCACCTTGAATAAGGTCGCGGCGGAAGTCATTACCGGAAAATCAGGCGAGGTTGTGTTCACACACTCACAGGATGACGGCGGTGTGCCTTCGGAAGGGCATGGCTTCAGCCGTGCCGCAACCCGTACTATGGAAAAGAGGGCTTTACCCCCTGAGGGACTTGCGTATGAAGTGCATGGCATGACCGACATCACGGGCTTCGGACTGATCGGCCATGCACGCGAACTGGCTCTGGCCAGCGACGTGAGTCTGCGCTTGCACGCGAGCCGAGTTCCTTGGCTCGAAGGCGCCGTCGAATGCGCGCGCGCCGGCTACATTCCAGGCGGACTGAAGGCCAACCGGGAGTTTGCCGAATGTGCAGTGGAGTTCGCCGCCGGAATCAGCGAAGAAATTAAAACCTTGCTTTTTGATCCTCAGACTGCGGGAGGCTTGCTGATCTCTGTTGCAGCAGCGGATACTGACCAGCTTGCCCGCGAACTGCAGCACAAAGGAGTGCCGGCGGTCGAGATTGGACAAGTTTTGCCCCGCACCCAGCCGCTCATCTTTGTCGAACCCTAATGAAACTCTGTGTCCTCTGTGGTTAATTCGAAAGATCACAGCTGGTCGAAGTTCTGCTGGCAGTTGTTCCCATACGTAAACGAGTGCAAATCGAAACCGCGGGCGTTGGGTATCAGGCGAATGCCATGCGCGCCGAACTCGGGATTGTTTACCAGGTAATACATCCGCGGTTCACTCACCTCAATATAGGACCCTTTGCTATCGAACTTCATGTCCACTCCTGCGTTGGACTTGTCCAGGGGTTTGCCGTCCTGCTCCAGGTAGAGCCGCACCGGCTTTTTGGGATTGTTGACGCTCAGCACGGCATAGAGCGAGCGGGCGTGGTAGCGCAGCTGAGCGCTGACGTCTGGCGCTTCGGAAATCACACCGTCTGTTTCGGTACGCCACTTGCCCGCCAGAATCACGCCGCCATCGCTGGGAGCACGATCAGCGTGGAAGTCCGTGTCGGCATTTTGATGGTAGCCCTGGCTGTTCTCCAGCGCGCCCCTCCCAAACCAGTTGCCCACGTAGGTTTCCTCTGTAGGTCGGCCGCACTGTGAGGTAAACGTATTTTCCGGTGGGTCGGGAGGCACCTTCATTACCTGGGGGGCGTTCTTGGCGAGCAGTTCGCGAATCTTGTTCTCCATGGGCACATTGTCGCCCTCCCCTTCCACCTGCATCACGATGTTCCCGTTCTGATCAATCAGGTAGCGATTGGGCCAGACCTGTGAGCCGTAAGCGTTCCAGATGCTGCCGCGCACATCCGACACGACCGGCCAAGGCAGGCGAAAACGTTTCGCTGCCCGGCGTACATTATCGGTACTGTGGCCGACGGCGAACTCGCCATAGTGCACGCCGAGCACGTCGAAGCCGTACTGGTGGTACTTGGCGTACCAGCGCTTGACCACTGCGAAGTCGCGGATGCAATTAATGCAGGTGTACTCCCAGAAATCAATCAGCAGAACGTGGCCCCGGTAACCCTTAATGTTATGCGGGACACGTGTGCCCTGGTCGAGCCAGTCAACATCCGCAGGAAAGTCGGGCGCAGGGTGCGCAATTTGGATGGTCTGAGCGAATGCCGCCGTAGCGAGAAGAAGGACAACAAGTATCTTGATGCGAGCCATAATCGTTCAGACTATGTTAGAACCCGTGCAGTCACATAAGAAAATGGCAAGGCGAGCGAGTCAAGCTTTGTACACGTGACTTTTCCGTGTCTCCGTGGCTGATGTCAACGGTCACAGGTCCAGCTGCTTAAGCCAGGCACGAAACTCCTTCCCCAGGTCGGGGCGCTTGAGGGCGAACTCCACCGTGGCCTTAAGGAAGCCGAGTTTGTCGCCGGTATCGTGGCGCTTGCCCTCCACCACATAGCCGTAGATTTTCTCCTTGGCCAGGAGCAGTTTCAAGCCATCGGTGAGCTGCAATTCTCCCCCTGTACCCAGTGGCGTGCGGGCCAGCGTCTCAAAAATGCCCGGCGTAAGCACGTAACGGCCGATAATGGCGAGGTTCGAGGGCGCATCCTGGGGTTTGGGTTTTTCCACCAGATTGCTGACCTCATATAAGCGGCCACCAAAGCGGCCGTCAGCAGGCTTGGAATCAAGCACGCCGTACGCGGAAATCGCCGGCCCCTCAACCATCTGCGTTGCCAGCACTGAGGATTGTGTTTCCTCAAAGACGTCAATCATCTGCTTCAGGCAGGGCACCTGCGCGTCCATGATGTCGTCGGCCAGGAGCACAGCGAACGGTTCGTCGCCTACCAGTTCGCGGGCCATGAGCACGGCGTGCCCCAGGCCCATGGCCTCCTTCTGACGCACGTAGGCGACGTGGATCATGTCGGAAATCTGGCGCACCACGGTGAGCAATTCGGTCTTATTGCGCTCCTCCAGCATTTTTTCCAGTTCGTAGCTGACGTCGAAGTGGTCTTCGATGGCCGTCTTGCCACGGCCGGTGATCATGATGATCTGGTCACAGCCCGCGGCCATGGCTTCTTCGACGCCATACTGGATGATGGGCTTGTCCACCAGGGGCAGCATTTCCTTGGGCTGCGCCTTGGTGGCGGGCAGGAACCGCGTGCCCAATCCGGCAGCGGGAAAAACGGCTTTGCGTACTCGTTTCTTCATAGAAATTCAGCCATTAACACTTTGCCATTGGCATTCGGCCAGTGAAGCTTCGCGGCTACCCAACAGCGGGCGTAAAGTTACGTCCCCACGAGAATTCCTTTGCCTAGTGAGTTGCCCTGTATCCGTCAACAATCTGCACTGGCCAAATGCCAAGTGCTAATTGCCGAGTGCCGCTCTTACAACACCGGCGCATCATTGCCCAGCATGGCTTTGCGAATTAATTTTACAGGCACTCCTCCCTGCCTCATGAACTGATCGTGAAACTCTTGCAGGCTGAAGCTGGGGCCCTTCATCTTCTGGTAATCCTGGCGCAGCTTCATGATCTCCAGCTTGCCCAGCGTGTATACCAGATACGTGGGATCTGAGGTGCCGCGTTTGGTCTCCATCTCCGCCACGGCATGGGTTTGGTAGCCTTCTTTGACAAAGAAGTCCACACCCTGATCAAAGCTCATTTTGCCCGTGTGCATTTCAATTCCAACGATGTAACGGGCATCGCGCAGTAGTGCGTCCTGCAACTGCCCCAGGCGCAGCTGCAGGAATGCTGTGTCCTTGTCCAGGGGCACACTCGACGTGCGACCATAGCCTTCGTCCAGCATCATCTGCTCACAGTAATGGGCCCAGCCTTCCGCGTTGGAATTGCTGTAAATAAGCTTCCGCGTTTTAGAAGGAGCCTCCTGCACCCACAGAAACTGTGTGTAGTGGCCAGGATAGACCTCGTGCACTGCCGTGCTGATGATGGTGCCGCGGTTAAAACTCTCCATGAATTCCTGGCGCCGCTGTTGTGGCCAGCCGGGCTCCGGCAAAGTCACATTGAAATACGCCTCCTTGGCCTTAGTCTCATAGGCGCCGGGCGTGTCCATAGAAGCGGAGGTCAGGGCGCGGGCAAAAGGCGGCGTCTCCTCCACGATGGGCAGTACCGGAGAAGGAATGGTGATGATGTGGTGGGCAATGATGTATGACTTCAGGCCGCCCAGCACGCCACGAAAGGTGTCCAGTAGCTGGTCAGGCGCCGGGTGGTCTTTTTCCATTTGCTGCAGAATCTGCTGTGGCGTGCGCTTGTGATCAATTTTGGCGGCGGTCTCCTTGAATGCCTTCTGGTTGCGGTGCAGATCAGCCATGCCGATCTCCAGCAGCCGGTCCAGCGGTGCGTTTACCATCTCGTCATATTGCAGTTTCTTTCGGTAATTCTCTGCCCCGATTCGGAAGTCGCCGCGGGAAACCGGCAGCAGATCCTCTTTAAGAAAGTCTTGGTACTTTTCCAGTGCCGTAATCAGCGCCTGGTTGGAAACATGGAATTCGTCTAGCAGCTGCGGGTCTTTCACCTCGGTAAACGCCGCCGGCACATCTTTTTGAAAGAAGCCGATGATCCCAGGCAGTTGTTCCAGCGCCACTTCGGTGTAAACCCGCGGCGGGTTCTTCAGATTGTGCCGTGCTGCGTCGAACGCCGCGGGCATTTGCTGTTCGCGCGCCACCAGCGCCCGCAAGCGTTCCGCTTGCGAAGCGTAATTCCGGCTCATGATGGTGAAGGCGCTGGCGCTGACGAAACTGGAGTAGTGGTCCGGGTCCTTCTCCCACATGCGGATGTTTTTTAGGTCGAGCAACTGCCCGGCAATGCTGCTGCGCAACAGCTCCAGATCGGCCGCAGCAGTGGGACCAGAGGGAGGGTGAATCGCGGCGAACTTTTGTTGGTACTCCTCGAGAAAAGCTACGTCACGCTCGATGCCGGGCCGGGAAAAATTCTCCAGCAGGGAATCATACTGATGGAAACCGGCGGCCGTGCCTTCCGTGGGGTGAATCTTGAAATACGTGTCGAAGTACTTGTCTACCAGCTGGTCGTATTGCGCATCAAAAGCCGGAATAGGCGCTGAATTCTGGGCCAACGAATTGAGGCTCATGAGAATGAAAAGGACGATAAAAAACGTAAGAAGCTGAAAAGTTCTGGCTGGTTTTCTCACTGTAACGCCCCTCGCAATAAAGGTGTAAAGGTATCATAGGCAAGGAAGGGTCGGCAGGTGCGAGGGTTTTGAGCTTCTCAGGCTTCAAGATTTCGTAGATTTCAACAATACGGCGTCTGCTGTTGAAACTCTGAAACCTTGAAACCTGAATTACGACGTCACTCCTGACGTCTCCGCTGCACCGGGCCCTGAAACCGCTCCCGTCAACTCTTCCAATACGCCGCGAATGCGTCCCAGCACCTCCTCTGCCTGAGTAGCGCCCTTGATGAAGAATTTCAAGGTCCCTCCGGGGGTGAACTGGGCCCCACGCTGCGTGGAAACGAAGCGGGCAAGCTTTTCCGGTTCCACCGCTGCATTCTGGGTAAAGTTAACGCTTACCAGGTCGCGTTTGCGCTCCACCCGCGTAACGCCCACACGATTACATAGCAACCGCAGCGCGGCGTAGTCGAGCAGGTTGCGCACTGGTTGCGGAGGCTCGCCATAGCGGTCCTCCAGCTCGGCCCGCGCGTCAGCCACTTGGCTATCGTTCTCCGCGCTGGCAACACGCTTGTACATGCGCAGCCGCTGGTTCTCTTCCGCGATGTACTCGGCGGGTATCCTGATGTTGAGGCCGAGGTTAAGCTGCGCCTCCACTTCTTCCGCCGCCACCTCTCCCTTCAGTTCGCGCACCGCACGTTCCAGCATCGAGGTGTAGAGCTCGAAACCCACGGCTTCGATGTGCCCGCTCTGTTCCCCGCCCAGCATGTTGCCGGCGCCGCGCAACTCCAGATCGAGCGCCGCAATTTTGAATCCCGCCCCAAGGTCGGAGAATTCCTTGAGCGCGGCCAGGCGGCGGCGCGCCAGCGGTGTTAGTTCCAGCTCCGCCGGCAGCAGCAGGTAAGCATAGGCCCGGCGATTAGAGCGGCCCACCCGCCCGCGCAACTGATAGAGCTCCGACAGCCCATAGCGGTCGGCACGATTGATGATGATGGTGTTACACAGAGGGATGTCCAGTCCGTTCTCGACGATAGTGGTAGAGACCAGCACGTCAGCCTCGTGATGCATGAACTTGAGCATCACTTTTTCCAGCTCGCGCTCGGCCATTTGCCCGTGTCCCACGATGATGCGCGCGCCTGGCACCCATTCCTGCACCTTGGCGGCAATCTCGAATATGCTATCCACACGGTTGTGCACGAAGTAGACCTGCCCATTACGCTCCAGTTCCTGCTCAATGGCCGACTTAATCAGCTTTTCGTCCCACGCGGCCACCACTGTCTGGATGGCAATGCGGTCGCGGGGCGGAGTTTCGATTACGCTCATGTCGCGCAGGCCGACGAGCGACATGTGCAGGGTGCGCGGAATGGGGGTGGCCGACATGGTCAGCACATCCACATCCCTGCGCATCTGCTTGAGGCGCTCCTTGTGCCGCACGCCGAAGCGCTGTTCCTCATCCACGATCAGCAGGCCGAGGTTGGCGAATTTCACGTCTTTCGAGAGCAGGCGGTGGGTGCCGATCAGAATGTCCACCTTGCCCGCCTCCACCCGCTGCAGGATTTCTTTCTGCTGCATGGCGGTGCGGAAGCGGCTAATCATCTCAATGTTGACGGGAAAAGCGGCGAAGCGCGACTTGAAAGTCTCGTAGTGCTGGAAAGCGAGTACCGTAGTGGGGGCCAGCACTGCCACCTGGTGGTTGTCGCTTACCGCCTTAAAGGCCGCGCGCATGGCCACTTCCGTCTTGCCGTAGCCAACGTCGCCGCACAGCAGCCGGTCCATCGGCTGCTGCAACAGCATGTCGCGCTTCACGTCGGAGATGGCTAGTTCCTGGTCTTCCGTTTCCTGGAACTCAAAGGCGTCCTCGAATTCGCGCTGCCACTCGTTGTCACTGGGGAAGGCGTGGCCTTCCACCATCTTGCGCTCGGCGTACAGCTTGAGCAGCTCGTCGGCCATGTCCTGCATGGCCTTCTTGACCCGCGCCTTGGTTTTGGCCCAGGTAGCAGTGCCCAGGCGGCTGAGCGCCGGCTTGGCGCCCTCGGCAGACCGGTATTTCTGCACCAGGTCGAGGCGGGTGAGCGGCACGTAGAGCTTGGCGCCCTCGGCGTATTCCAGCAGCATGAACTCGGCCTTGCCGTCCTGCTGCGCGATTTCCTTCAACCCCTGGTAAATGCCAATGCCGTGTTCCACGTGCACGACGTAATCGCCCACCGCCAGGTCTCGAAAATCGGAGAGGAATGTGGATGTCTTCGATTTTGGCCGCTGCGGGCGCGTGACCACCGCTTCCGACTCGTCGAACAGGTCACGCGAGCCGAAAATAACCAGCGCTGCCTCGGGCAGCAGCACGCCATCGGGCACGTAGGCCTTGACCACCGTAGTGGCGTAGACCTCGCCGGAAAAGTACGAGGTCTCATCGGCGTAACTCTCGCCGCCGCCCGGGCGCACCGGGCTGCCCAGGCGGTAAGGAACGTTGTATTCAGTGAAAATATCGGCCAGGCGCTCCAGTTCGCCCGGGTTGGCGGCAGCGAAGAGTATCTGCTTGCCTTCGGCCGTGAGCTTCTGTACTTCCTCCACCATGCCAGGGACTGAACCGTGGAAGCGCGTCGTCGGCTGGGCGGCGAGCGTCAGTTGCTCCTCTCCAGGCCGGGTGATGCCCAAGTGCTCGACTTCCACAACAGCTAGCTGTTCCAGCCGCTGTTCCCAGTCCCCGGGCGGGAAATACAGGTCCTCGGGACGAACCAGGTTGCCGATGCCGCTGCGCTCGTGGATTTCGCCCAGGCGCTCCCAAAAATGCTCGAACTCACTCAGCACTGCGTCCGATTCATCCAGCACCACGGCCGCGCGTGGCACCAAGTCGAAAAGCGTGGTGTTCGCGCCGGCGACGGGAGCGTAAAACTCCCAGCCGGGAAACACACTGACTCCGGCCGCCAGTGCTGCCTCCTCCAGAACCTCCTCGGCACCGCTAACTCGCCGCCCAGAAAGTCGGGCGTGGATGGCGCCCAGTAGATCCTCAGTGGCTGGAGTTTCGGTTAGTGGCAGCAGCACCGCTTCGTCCAGAGGCGTGGACGAGCGCTGCGTGGCCGGATCGAACTTACGGATGGACTCCACCTCGTCGCCAAACAACTCAATGCGCATCGGGCGGTCAGCCTCGGGCGAGTACACGTCAAGGATGCCACCGCGCACCGCGTATTCCCCAGGCATCTCGACCACGTCAGCCGCCGTATAGCCGACAGTGTTCAGGTGCCGCGCCAGAGCTTCCACATCCACAGTTTCGCCGCGGCGCACCACACGCGCCAGTTCAGTGTAGAACTCCGCCGCGCGCAGACGGATGGCGGTAGATGCAACCGGGGCCACCACGATGGAAGCGACGCCGGTTGCTATCTTCCACAGCGCCGTGGCCCGGGCCTCTTGAATCTCCGGGTGGGGGGAAAGCTCTTGAAATGGCAGTACGTCCCGCGTGGGCAGGACGACCACCGAATCGGGCTGGGCTGCGCCGGTCAGGCTGCAAAAAGCCTGCAACACGGGAACAAAGTCTTCTGCGGTGCGGTTATCGGCTACCACCAGCACCAAGGACCTGCCCGCAAGACGATGCAGCAGAACTGTCGCTAGCGCTTTAGCGGTAGGAGTAAGACCAGAGACACTCAGCCGCCCCGTGCCCTCCTTGAGGTGGGAGGCCGCACGCGACAGGGACGCCAGATGTTCCGCGTCCGCGAACAGTTCGCGGACGAAGGGGAGAACCATCGCCCTTGTATTCTACCAGCAGAAAGGTGGCGAGGCGCCGCTGTGCAGGCGGCAGAGGCAACTGATCCCCTCACCCCGAGCAGAGCACGCTGGTTTGCTCGCGAACCACCTCTGGAGTTGAACGGCCGCGCCTTGGCTTATACCACGGCGATTGTGGGGAGTTCCCTCGTCGGTCATGTACTTCGGTGTGTTTGGAATTCAGAAGAGTTGCGCTATAAAGAACACGTGCTGAGCTGGATGGCTGCCTGGTCGCCTGGCTAACCGGCCCGTGACTAGTCAGCCAGCCAGCCGCTACTTGGGCCCGGCAAATCCTAACTTCCTTGCGCTAGAACCCTCGACAATCAAGATATCCGCACCCCAAAAGGGTGCGGGTGTGTGCGCTATAGAAATAGTGTGGGGACGGGGCTCTGCCCCGTCCAGCCGGGAGGAGCGCGCCTCCACACAACCCAGCTTCCTACCATGAATAGTGCACCAGGTACGTGACCACCTGCTCGCCATTGGGCGCGACCGTTACCGGAAACTCGATCGTCTGCGCGTCCGTCTTGCGGTATTGCTGCGACTGCTCCAGCAGCTTCCAGGTTGTCCAGCGATAGAGGTGCTCGACCACGCGCACATTCACCGGTTCCTTCTTGTGGTTGCGCACCTTGATTTCGAACGACTCCTCCATCCAGCGGTTGGCGGAATCCACGTGAATATTAGTCCGGCGCCGCTCACCCACTACGTCGAAGGCGTTCCCGGTATACACGCGCACAGTTTCGTCCTTGGGCGTGTGATCAATGGTATTCTCGCCTACGAATTCCAGATGCCCGTCGGTGTCGCGCCGGTAGAAGCGCAGCCGGCCTTTGGGCAGAGCGATGCCCAGGTGATTAGCGTCTGAGTTCTTGAACTCCTGCATCACCCAGACCTTGGGATTAGAGGCGGTGCCGTAGCTCACATCCTGCCGCGCCTGCTCCGGGCTGTAGTAGGCGTAGTTGGCCAGGTTGGCGCCGTCGTAGATATACAGCCTCTGCGAGTGAATGCCGGTAGCGCGCACAAATTCCACCTGCTTGGTTTGCTGGTCGCGCAGCGTGGTGGGCCGCTGCAGCGTATAGAGGTGGAATTCGTCAAACGACTTTTCCCTCACGACTGGTGCCATGGCTTCGTCGGACATCGCCTTGGCCACTCCTCCGTACACCCGCTGGGCGTTAGTGGCCGCCTGGATCTTGCTGACGTCGCCGGCCAACAGCTTGATGCGTGCATTCTCATAGGTCTTACCGCTCTGGTTGCGCATCGTGATCCAGCCCACCAGGTCGAGCAGGTTAATTCCTCGCTCGCTGCCATCGGCGAGCACCAGGTTATAGTCTGCCTGCCAGCTCATGCCGCCGCTGACGTAGGAAATTTCGCCGTCGAAGTTGCCGGGTTGGTTGGTCTCCAGCAGCCAGCTAAGCGTGGGTCTCAAGATGCTGTCCGTGCCGAGCGCAGGAAACAGCGGCTGGCCGGGCAAGCCGAATCGCAGCACGCCATCCACTTCCACGATGGGCTGCCCCATGCCCGGCTGAGGATAGCCGCCGCTGTAGGAGGCGCTGGGAATGTAGCCGCTGCGTACAATTTTTCCGCGCACGGTCTCCTGGCGCTCGCCACGTTGCACCAGAAAATCAATAGTCTTGCCTTCGTACAGGGAGAGCAGCAGTTCCTGGGAGACAGGATCGTTGCGGTAATTCTGCTCCAGGATCTGCAGGGCGCGGCCGGCGGGATCGCGCAGGATGACCGAATCCGGTTCCAGCAGGCTGGTCATGCCCGCGTACTGCACGTGGTTGATGCCGGCGTGCAAGGTGAGCGGCAGGCGCTCCCGGGCAACAAAAAAGTTCTGGTTGTAGATGGTGAGCGCGGGCGCATTGTCCTGCCCCACCTTCTCCTGCGGCGCTGGCTTCTCCTGCGCCGTGGCTACTGTCGCAAACAAACACACCACCACTGCAATGAACTTCCTCATGGTCCTTGCCCTCAGTTGTTTCGTGGGTCCGGGAGGGAGGCGCCTAGCTTTCCGGCCTTCGTAGGTAGAACGCAGCTGCGGGGAGTTATTGCGCGAAACCCGCCCCCACCGCGGGTAACCGGGGAGTAGTTACCTGTGCCGAAATGGCTCTTTGTCTGGTGACTAGACAAATGTTGGCATTGTCATCCTGAGTCAGAATGCGGCATGCAAATCCTCATTCGGACGAAAGACCGGCTGTTCACGGGTTCTGATGTACGCTTCATTATAAGAACAGGTCCTTCGCTGCACTCAGGATCACAAGCATTACGAGTGTTGCGCAAAGAAAAGAGACGTAACAAATTACGTCTCTACGGAGGGCTTGATTTAATCGGCGTATTCCGCGTTTATCCGCGGCTAAGAAGTAATTGTGTGGGGACAGCCGCCCCCGGCTGTCCGGGGGGCCCAGCCCGCCTCCACTCATGGGCCTAGATGTCCAGGTTCTTCACGTCCAGCGCATTCTCTTCGATGAACTTGCGGCGCGCTTCCACGTCCTCGCCCATCAGCGTGGTGAAGATGGTTTCGCACTCGGCAATGTCTTCCAGCCTCACCGAAAGCAAGGTGCGCCGCTCGGGATCCATGGTGGTTTCCCACAGCTGTTCCGCCGTCATCTCGCCCAGGCCCTTGTAGCGCTGGATGGTGAAATCCTTCCGGCCTTCGTTGAGCACGTAGTCGAACAACTCGCGTGGCGAAGTCTTCTCGACCACTTCCGGCTCCGCGGCTTTCTTCTTGGCGGCCTTGGGCGCCTTCTTCTGCGCCTTTTCCTGCTCCTCGCGCTCGGCGTCGCTCAACTCTTCCCCGCCCGCGCCGTTGCCCTTCACCAGCGTCTCAATCACGAAGGGCGGCTCCATGTTGGCCTCAATCTGCTTGTACTTGGCCATCATCTGCCGGTACTCGGGCGAGGACGCCAGCTCCCAGTTGATGACGTGCTCGGCGCCCTGCGAGTTCACAAACGCCACTTCCCAAAGATTGTGCTCGTCGTCGTGGCGCAATTCCACGCTCTTGAAGCCGCGGTCTTTCTGGATTTTCCTCAGCTCTTTTTCCAGCTTCTCCAGCTTTTTCGGCGCGGTCTTCTTATCGCCCTCGAAGTCGGCGCGCTTGGCGAGATCGAGCTTGGGCAGCAGCTCCGTGACCTTGTCGTCGCGCAGGCGTTTGTCCGCCTTGTCGAAGAAAACCAGGTACTCGTTGAGCACGGTCATGAACTTGGTGAGCGGCGCGCCTTCCAGGCGGGCGGCGCCTTCGCCGTAGCGCACCACCAGGCCTTCGGCCGCGCGCTTCACCATGACCTTCACGAACTCGCGGTCGTCCTTGATGTACTGCAGCGACTTGCCCTTCTTCACGCCGTAGAGCGGGGGCTGGGCGATGTACACGTTGTTGCGCTTGATCAGCTCCTGCATGTGGCGGAAAAAGAAG
>DASSQB010000292.1:0-4169 GCA_035702725.1 Terriglobales bacterium
CGTCCAGGGCCGTGCCCTGTGATTTGCTGTAAACGTCAAACACGTTTTGCCCGCCCCAGCTCTCCGAATCCGGATCGTCTTGAGTAGAACGCTCACCCCACTCGTTTTTGCCGGTCAAAGGATCAATGGGAATGCGGCGCAGGAAGCGCACCTTCTTGCCGCCTACGTCTACCCCGTTCACCAGTGTGTCCAGGTCGGGTGGGTAACCGTCCGTGCCCGCCTTTATCTGGAAGGCGCCGCGGTCGGCCGCATCCTTGTAGCGGTCTATTGCGTCGCGCATCTCCCACAGGTCGCGCCGCAGTTCCACTTCCCGGTCGCGCTGGACCTTCACCCGCACCAGCGGAACCGCCATGCCGGTGAGAATCACCAGAATGCTGATGGCCACAATCATCTCCACCAGAGTGAAGCCACCGGAGGCGCGGCGGAAACGGCTAGACGCTGCGGCTCTAAGAGGAACCTGCCGCGCTAACGGGGAGAAGCGCCCCGTTTTGGAAACCCTGAATATCATCCACTTCCCTTACCGATTCTCATCGCTCCCCACTCGCTTGCCAGCCTATTGCACAGTCACGGTCGCCGGCGCGCTGCTGGCGGGAATCGGCTGCATGGAGCTGTCGCGCAGGCCATCGCGGGCGATGTTGAGCGTCGAAGTGCCCGACCCTTTAGCCATGAAAGTAATGGTGAACACCTGTCCTTCGCCCGAAACTCCGCCGGAATTGGGCGGACGCGTCGCGGTTACCTGCAGCGTGCCGCTCGAGGGGTCGTCGCGGTGCACCAGCGCCACCGGTTGCCCGTCGCGCGAAAGCAGGTTTCCGTCGGAAACATTCACCACTTCCAGCATGTTGGGGTTGTAGGTAATCTGCACCGGCACCGAGTACAGGTTCTGCACCTGGCTGAGCACCACGTTGACAGCGAACGTCTTGCCCACCGACTGCGTGATGGCAGCCGGATCAAAACTTAGAGTGGCTGCGCCCGTCCCCTGCGGATTGGCGCTGGGCGGCGCTGCCGACTGGGCCGCGGCTGGTGCCGGAGCGACAGGAACGAACTGCCCCGGCGCTGCCGGAACTACTTCGCTCGCCTGCCGCAGATCAATGGAATTGGCCGTGCCCACATCAATGACGCGCTCATTCATCGGGGAAACGAACTGGCCACGTACCACATGCGGCGTCAGCACGAACACAATTTCGCTACTACGCCGGTCCACGTTGCTCTGGGCAAAGAAGTAATGGAGTATCGGGATTTGCGCCAGCCAGGGATATCCACTCAAGCTTCGTACGTCATCGTGCTCAAACATCCCGCCCAGCATGTTGACTTCGCCTTCCCTGAGCCGGATTTCGTGCTCGATCTTGCGCTGTCCAATTATGGGCTGCTGGATGCCGCCAATGTTCGTATTTCCGGCCACGTTGGAAACATCCATCATGACTTTCAGCGTCACGGAGCCGTCGGCATGGACGTGCGGTGTGACGTCAATATTCACGCCCACATCCAGATACTGGAACTGGGTATTCACCAGCGGGTTGATGCCCACGCCGCCGATACCCGGCTGAAACGAACCGGTCGCCACCGGCACGCGCTCGCCGATCTTCAATGAAGCTTTCTGCCCATCCACGGCGCGAATTTCCGGCTGCTGCAGAATGCGGCTGTCGTTGTCGCTGTAGAGCGCGGTAGCCGTCGCCGAGCTGATGTTCACCTGGAAATCCGTGGCGTTCAGATTGCCCAGCGCGTTCAGGCTGATGCTGCCGGGAGTGCCTGCCGTCGAGGAAACCGTGCCCGTATTGCCGGCTCCGGTCGTCGCGGTCGTGGTAGTCGTGGGCACATTCGGTTGTAGCGTAACCGTGGCGCTGGTCGGCGGGTTGATGCCCAGGGTGCGGATCTTCTCGCGGTTCACCTGCATTACTGCAATATCCACCACCACTTCCGGCTTGGCCTTATCAATATCGCCGATCAGCTTTTCCGCCAGTGCCACCTGGTCAGGCGTGCCCCGCACCACGATCGCATTCTGCGAGGGCAACTGCTGGATCCGGCTGACTTCCAGGATGGTGCGCATGGCATTCACCACGTCCTGGAGCTCAGTCGGAGCGGAAAGGTTGGATAGATAAAAAGTCTTGATAACGCTCTGTTCCAGTTCCTTGCGCTTGGCCGGGTTATCGGCGGCAACAAAAATCGTGTTGGGCGTCACCGGGCGCCAGAAGGTTTTTGACTCCAGGGCCACAATTTCCAGCGCCTGCTGCAGCGTTACCCCGTTCAGCTCAATGTGAATCCGCCGCGAGGTGTAATCGGGATCAAACAGCACGTTGATGCCCGCCAGCTTGCCAATGGTCTCGTAGGCGACCTTGCTGTCCTCCGTCATCTTCAGCGTGATGGGCGTGTTGGAGATGGGCGCCAGCTCCACCGGCCCGCCTGCCTGCTCCAGCATTTTCCCCAGCGGACCCGTGGGAGTGGGTGAAGGCACTTCTTTCCCCGCCGCCTGCGCCTTCTGAATCATGTCCTGGGTACGCTTGATCTCCTGCGTGGCGATGAAGCTGGAGGGGTCCATGGCGGCTGCTTCCTGAAACATTTTCAGCGCCACCTGCAACTGACCTGCTTGGCGCAACAACTGGCCTTGGTGCACCTTGGTGGCCGCCGCCAGGAAACGCAGGCGCTCAAAGGCGGTGCGATAGTAGAGGTTGTCAGGTTTCAGGTTGTACGCTTGGCGGTAATCCTGGTAGGCCTGCACGTAGTCCTGTTGCGCTTCTGCCTCTCTGCCTTTGTTGTAAAGGGACTTGGCCTTATCGGCAAAGGCGGGCATGCTGACTGCCGCTAGCAGCAGCAACACACCGGACCACCGGGTCAGTTTGTGCATCAAGACGCTCCCAAGAGGATTCGACCTGTGGCGCACATGCGGCAAGCCTCTCCTTCTACAAGATCGGACGGAAAGCGCTTTTTTGCATGAGGAAGGGGCATTATAACATTCAAAAAAGAGGCGTTCGGCAATTACCGAGTGAGGGAGCAGTGCGGCTTTTGGTACTATGCCGTTGGTGTTAAATGCCTCGCCAGCCTGCACATCCCACGCGTTCCCTGCCGGAGAAGAATCCTCGCCGGGATCCCACGGCTGCCGGCCAGCGCGACGCCTCCGTGAACCGGGCTGCTTCCCACAACTACTTTCTTCTAGAGAAATTTGAGGCGGGAATCGCCCTTACCGGCACGGAAGTCAAATCGGTTCGCGCCGGCCGGGCCAACCTCAAAGACGCTTACGGCCTGATCAAAGACGGCGAACTGTGGCTGTTGAACGCTCATATCGGGCCCTACGAGCACGGAAATATCTTCAATCATGAGCCCCTCCGCACCCGTAAGTTGCTGGTGCACAAGGAAGAACTGCGAAAGCTTATAGGAAAAACTCAGCAGCGCGGCCTCACCCTGATTCCCACCCGCATGTACTTCAAAAATAGCCGGGTGAAACTGGAACTTGCGCTGGCCAAGGGCAAGCAGATGTGGGACAAGCGGGAAACCGAACGCCGCCGCACCGCCGACCGCGAAGCACGCGAGGCCATGGCGCGGGCCAGAAAAAGGGCGTAAAACACCGCGACGGGTCGAGCGCTGACCGTCGGCGATTGGCTATCCGGTCGTCGGCTACATGCGGCATCGCCAGGTCTTACGCTTAATCGCTCCCTAAAATATCTGGAGTCATGCTGAGGCCTTTAGCGCCGAAGCATCTCGCGTGCACCAGCAAGATGCTCGACACCGCACGTGAGATCCCCTTCGACAAGCTCAGGGCAGGCTCTCGGGCCTGAAGGCTCCTCCGGATGAAGCCAGCAACAAACAATGGTAGAGACGTTGCTCACAACGTCTGCGAGACGTAACAAGTTGCGTCTCTACATAGTATGCTGTTCGATCGACTAAACGAGGCTGAACCTGTTTCACAGAATTTCAATCTGCGGCCAGCTGTTGTTGATGGTGCTCTGTTGGGTCGCATTGCCCGCAATAGCGGTCGCGCAAACCGACGAAATTCAGGTCTACGACGCCGAAATTGCCGACCCTGGCATCTTCAATCTCATGATCCACACCAACTTTACTCCCATCGGCCGGAGAACGCCGGCATTCTCCGACGCCATAGTCGCCAACCAATCCGTCAATGGCGCGGCCGAATGGGCTTACGGGATCAAACCCTGGTTCGAACAAGGGCTATATCTCCC
>DASSQB010000293.1:0-9293 GCA_035702725.1 Terriglobales bacterium
AAGCTCCCTTGACCAGGTTCGGGATGACATTAGGTAATTCGGCCGTTATTCAGGATGTACTGTGGCCATGCTTACACGGCGTAGCCAAGCGGTGTTGGGGGAAATAGAATAGTCATAATGTCTTCGGTATCGCCCATAGCGGCGTTTGTGGCGGGGCTGGTTTCGTTTTTATCGCCCTGCGTGTTGCCCCTGGTGCCAGGGTACGTCTCGCTGATTTCCGGGGTAGGGGTGGAAGAGCTGCGCGTTGGCGGCAAAGGGCTGCTGCCCAAGGTGATGAGCAACTCGCTGATGTTCATTCTGGGATTCAGCATTGTGTTCATCGCGCTGGGTGCGGTGGCCACGGAAGTCGGCCAGTTGATGATGCGCTACAAGGCGCTGCTGGCGGAGATCGCCGGGGTGGTGATCATCCTTTTCGGGCTGCACCTGACGGGCATTTTGAAGATCAGGGCGCTGCTGGCCGACAAGCGCCTGCACGATGTAAAGGGCGGGAGCACGCCCTGGGGTGCGTTCGTGATCGGCTTCGCTTTCGCCTTTGGCTGGACGCCCTGCGTAGGGCCGATTTTGGCAGTGATCCTGGGTCTGGCGGCGGCGCAGAATTCGGTGATCAAGGGAATTGCGTTGCTGGCCATCTATTCCATGGGATTGGCGGTGCCGTTTCTGCTGACGTCGCTGGGAGTAGAGCGCTTCCTGAAGTTTTACGGGCGCTTCCGGCGGCACCTGCACACGGTGGAGGTGGCCAGCGGGGTGCTGCTGATCGCGCTGGGAGCGCTGCTGGTGATGAACCGGTTCACGGTGCTTTCGGGCTACCTTTCGTTTCTGAACCGGTTCTCATTGTAGAAGGGCAGGTAGGCGGGCAAAGGAAGTAACGAATATGCCGGATTCGATGCACAACGAAGACAAACAGCCTGAGGAGCAAGTTCAATCGGCGGCACAGAGCGGAGTTCCGCAGCAAACGGAAGCATCGCCTGCCGCTTACGGTCCGCACGCGCGCCGCAATGCAGCCGTCATCATTGTGGTGGTGGTGGCGGTGGCGGCCATGCTGATCGGCGGCCAGTACCTGGCACACAGGGGCGAGCGCTCGGGCACTATAACCGCCGGCGGACCCAAGCCGGGCACAGCGGCGCCGGAGTTCGCGCTGCAGTCGCTGGATGGCAAGACGGTGCATCTTTCCGACTTCCGCGGCAAAGCGGTGTTGCTGAATTTCTGGGCCACGTGGTGCGAACCCTGCAAGCTGGAGATGCCCTGGTTTGTGGAACTGGAAAAGCAGTACGGACCCCAGGGCTTGCAAGTGGTGGGCGTGGCCATGGATGACTCCGGCCCGGATAAGGTCGCGAAGTTTGCCAAAGAGATGGGCGTGAATTACCCGGTGCTGCTGGGCAAGGAATCGGTGGGGGATGAGTACGGCGGGCTGGAATATCTGCCCACGAGTTTCTATATTGATCGCGATGGCAAGGTGGTGCAGCGGGTGTTCGGGCTGCGCAGCCGCAGCGATATCGAGGACTGGATTAAAGAAGCGCTCAGCAAGGGAAGCAGTGTGGCGGAGAAGTGAGATCCAGTACCTAGTATCCAGTACCCAGTACCTAGTTGTCCGTTACGTGCTGCGTACTGATGGCCAAAGGCTAATGGGATAAGCGGCTTGAAACAGACAGCTGAAACGGTATTGATGGTAGCGCTGATGGCGATGGTGGCGCTGGCGCAGGCGGGCGGACCCTCGGTGCAAATGGCGCCGGCTGGGGTGACGCCCGTGCTGCGAGGGAAACCCAGCATGGTGGAGCTGGATTTTCGCGTGAAGCAGGGCTTCCACATCAACTCCAACCATCCTAATTCCGCCTATTTAATTCCCACGGCTCTCAAGCTGGATGCGCCCACCGACATCGCCATCGGGAAGATTGATTATCCTCAAGGGCGCAATTTGAGTTTTGCCTTCGCCCCCGACGAGAAGCTGAATGTGTACAGCGGAGACTTCGCGGTGAAGGTGACGGTACACCCGCTGCACACCGCCATGCCTGGAAAATATAACGTACGAGGACAGCTGCGCTACCAGGCGTGCGACGATCGCGCCTGCTATCCGCCACGGAATTTGCCGGTGCGCTTTGAAGTGCAGGTAAAGAAGAACGCGCCCCGCCCCCGTCCCAACCGGCAAAGCCCGCACGTGCATAGCTAGGGGTTCGCCAACACCAGGTGTTTTGTGCCGCCCCGACGGGGCTCGGAAAATTTCTTGCGTGCCTACCCAGGGCTTACGCCCTGGGCTAAAAACTGTTTCGCCCTTCGGGCTGAACTACGGTGGCTGGAACGGGTCTCTTGCAAAGAAGTTAGATAGTAGTTGGTTGTCTTTATGGTTAGCGCATCATCAATTGCCAGCTACCCCACCTACTGCCGCCCGCACTCCAGATATAATTTTCAGCCATGGTGACCACTCCGGAAAGCAGCGTGCAGGCGCAGGCCCGCTACGAGCCTGTGATTGGGCTGGAAGTACACGTGCAGCTGCTGACCGCCACCAAGATCTTCTGCTCGTGCTCGACGCGGTTTGGCGATCCGCCGAACAGCAACGTTTGCCCGGTATGCCTGGGCTGGCCGGGAGCGCTGCCCGTGCTCAACCGCAAAGCCGTGGAGTACGCCACGCTGGCAGCCATGGCGCTGAACTGCCGGATCAATGAGGAATCCATCTTCGCGCGCAAGAACTACTTCTATCCCGACCTGCCCAAGGGCTACCAGATATCGCAGTATGACAAGCCGCTCGCGGAGCACGGCTACATCGAGATTGCCGCCAATGGCGGGCGCAAGAAGATTGGCATCACGCGTGTTCACCTGGAAGAAGACGCGGGCAAGAGCCTGCACGAGGGCTTCGCCGATTCGGCAGAAAACACGTACCTGGACCTGAACCGCTGCGGGGTGCCACTGATAGAAATTGTGAGCGAGCCGGACATTGCCACGCCCGGCGAGGCATTCGAGTACCTGACGCGCTTGAAAGAAATCATCCTTTACACCGGGGTGAGCGACTGCAACATGGAAGAAGGCTCGCTGCGCTGCGACGCCAACGTGAGCGTGCGGCCGCGGGGGCAGGAAAAGTTCGGCACCAAAACCGAGGTCAAGAACGTCAATTCGTTCCGCTTTATCAAGCAGGCGCTGGAGTATGAAATTGAGCGGCAGGTGGAGCTGATCGAGTCCGGCGGGCGGGTGGAGCAGGAAACGCGGCTGTTCAACGCGGCCGAGGGCAAGACGTATGGCATGCGTTCCAAGGAGCACGCGCACGACTATCGCTATTTCCCCGAGCCTGACCTGCTGCCGCTGGTAGTGGATGGGAAGTGGCAGGCTGAGATCCGGAGGCAGCTGCCCGAACTGCCGGAAGCGCGACGTGCACGCTTGGTGAGCGAGTACGGCATCACCGAGTATGACGCGGGGGTGCTGACCGCCAGCCGGGCGCTGGCTGACCAGTTCGAAGAGGCAGCACGGGCGGCGAAGAATCCCAAGCGCGTGGCCAACCTGGTGCAGAGCGAGCTGATGGGGCGGCTGAAAGCCAAGGGGCTGGAGATTGAGCAGTCGCCCATTTCCATGAAGGGAGTGGCATTTTCCGCCGACTTGGTAGAAACCGGAACAATTTCAGGAAAAATCCTGAAGGATTTATACGACCTGGCATTTGAGCGCGGGCAGGATTTCCCGATCGTTTACGAAAAGGAAAAACCGCAGCAGATTACGGACACCGCGGCTATTGAGAAGATCATTGATGAGGTGATTGCCGCCAATCCCAAGCAGGTGGAGCAGTTTCGCGCGGGCAAGACCACGGTGAAGGGCTTCTTCGTGGGGCAGGTGATGAAGGCGACCAAGGGGCAGGCGAATCCGCAGGTGGTAAATGAGGTTTTGGAAAGAAAACTTTCCTAACCACAGAGGACACAGAGGCCACAGAGGAAATCATTCATTGAATGTTCCCTTGCAGGCCGGCACAGCGGCTAAAGCCCGGAGCTCAGAGGCTGCTGTTTTCGCAGGGCTAAAGCCCTGCGCTTCCAAGCATAACCATCGGGGATTGCGCTCCACACTTAGCCAACCGGGGCAAGCGCTTCACACTCGACCAACGGCCCGGCAATTGTGCTTCCACTTAGCCGGGGTTCGCCCGGCCCGACAGCCGGGGGCGGCTGTCGCCACATGAGAACTTAAAGCGACGAGCAGGCAATTCATCGATCTTCCCGGAAAATGCTCCAGAGTGAATTTTGCAATGTTCCAGAATGAATTTTGCCGCTGTGAGCTCCGTGTCCTCTGTGGTTAAGGAAACGCTCAGTGTTCCGGTCCCAGCGTGTCGAACAGCTGGATAAGCTGGTCGGGGTAGACGCGGTAGATGAGGTAGCCGGTGCTGGAATCGGTGGTTTCCTGGAACAGCAACTCGCCGCGCTTATCGCCGTCTACATCCGCTGCGTCAATCAGCTGCAGGCGAGGAATCTCGTCCAGATGGGTACTGTCAGTCACGGAAGAAAAGATCAGCTTCACCTCGCCATAGAGGTCAACCTTTCCCACCACCGTTACAAATGCCTGCTCCTGCTTGCCGGGAACGGGTTCGTTCAGCTGAGTGGTTCGGCGGGCAGGGCGCCTGCGGGTAGCAGCCCGCGGGACAGCGCCGAGATTCACGGTGGCCGGGGCGGAGAGCACAAAGACGGGCTCGTTGCTCAAATCCACGTCGAAAACCCGAAAATCTGTGGCGCCCAGCTGGGCTGAAGCGAAGTCGGTGTGGCGGAGGCGCTCGTACTTGCTGACCGCGTCCTGGGCGTAGCCGGTCATCTTCTTGTAGTCGGCATCGCGCTCTTCCGGTTTCAGGCTGAAGGTGTAGGGGCGGAGCTCGGGCCCATCGGAGTCGGAAATTGCGACCAACTGCTCAATTTTGGGCTCGGCGGGGACGGCCTTGCCGCCGGCGGTACCAGCGGACTTTGAGGGAGCCAGTTCGGCGGGCCAGGTTTCCTCCTGCGACGTTGCCGCTGGCGCGCCACGTCGCAGAACCGGCCGGTTGGGATCATATTCGTCCGAACCGCCGCTGGGGGAGGCAGGAGCCGGAACTGGTGGCGGCGGCGTCTTAGCCGTCTGCGAGGGCGGAGGAGGTGCGGGCTTCTGCGACGGCGGAGGGCTGGGCGGCTGAGGCAGCGGCGGCTGCCCCGGCTTGACTCCTCCGGATTTGCGCAGGATGGGCGGCCCGGAATCTTCGGCTTTCGCCTCGGCGCGTTTAGCCGCCCTGGCCTGTTCTTCTTCTCGGGTGCGCGCTTCCTTGGCCTGCTGGATGTCCTCGTTGGTTTCCCAGTGCCCCAGGCCGTACCAGTTGTTGCCCACCTGCAGGGCGTTGCCCACGGTGAACAGGCCCACGGAAGAGCCGCTGCGTTCGGCCTCGTACACTACGCCCGGATCCAGCGCCATGGGGCGTGGGTTGGCGCGGTAGATGCCGGCGTCGTAAAGCTGGCCGTTAATGCGGATCACTATAGGAACAATGCGGGCGCGCTTGCCCTGCAGTTGCAGGATGGCGGTGGCCCGCGGCTCCTTGGGAGCTTGCGAGGGACGGCCGTATTGCGCCCATGACGGCACAGCCAGGGGAAGACTCAGCAGGGCACAGATGACGGCTGCAGCGCCCCTACGGTATAAATGGCGGATTGGAGAACACAGCATGGAGAAGGGCGAAAAAGCACCTGAATTTAGTTTACCTGACCAGAACGGCAAGGCGGTGTCGCTGAAGGAGCTGCGGGGCAAGACAGTGGTGCTGTTCTTCTTTCCCAAGGCGGATACGCCCGGCTGAACCATTGAAGCGTGCGGGTTCCGCGACGCATACAGCAAGCTGCAAAAGACCGGGGCTGTGATACTGGGCATCTCCGCCGACGCCCCGGAGCGGCAGAAGAAGTTCGAGCAAAAATACGATCTGCCTTATACCCTGCTTTCCGATGCCGACAAGAAAATGGCTAATGCCTTCGGCGTTATGAAGGAAAAGAACATGTACGGCAAGAAGGTAATGGGCATCGAGCGCACGACTTTCATCATTGGCCCGGAGGGGAAGATCGCGCAGGTATTCCACAAAGTGAAAGCCGAAGGGCACGCCGAGGAGGTGCTGGCGGCGCTGAAAGGGAGTACCTAGAAGCGGGTTCAAAAATCCTTTGAGGGTTCAGGAAAACGAACCTCAGGGGCTAAAGCCCCCATTTTCAGCTGATCCCAGCGGCACGGCTGAAGCCGTGCCCTTCCGAAACCTAACTTTGAAACCAGTTCCAGTTCTCAGCACCCAGGTACCCAGTTGGGCGGGGCAAAGCCCCGCCCCCACACATTAGGTCTTATTTCCGGCGAGATGAGCGCGATTCCACGCTGGAGGTGCGAACGCGGAAGGTAAGCGCCTGCTCGGCGTGAAAGACAGCTTCTTCCTTGCCGGTAGCAGCCGCCACACCGGTGCCAGCTGCGCCGCCGGCAGCTGCGCCGATCAGAGCGCCTTTGCCGCCGCCCGCCAGGGCGCCGATGAGAGTACCAGCGGCCGCGCCGCCGCCGATCTTCTCGATGTTGCCCTTCTTATGGCTCTTACCCTTGGTGCTGACCAGGCTGGTCCTGAGGGCTACAAGCTCGCCGTTTAACCGGATCGAGGTCAGGCGGACGCTCAGCTCGCCGGGCGCATGCAGCCGGCCGCTGGACTTGGCGTGCGCCACTACGCCGGTTACAGGCGATCCCGCCCGAGCAACAGTCTTGCCCCGCACGACGACGCTGCGCGCCAAGGTGCCGTGAAAGGTCTGGCCGGAACGCGCCGTGCGTGAAGTAATCTCCGAGGTCAGACGGATGGTCAGCGGTGTGCCCGCTGGAATGGTGGCGAAGGCGCCGAGCGACAGCGCGAATACGATCGCCAGGGCCTGCAAAGTCTTGCGAAACATAGCTCTCCCTCCTCGCTAGTAAGAACGGTGGCGGGAACATGGTAAGGGAGCCAGGGGCGCTGCGGCAGGTTCCCAAAGTATCGGGTAAGGCTGGGGGAACCGGTGAACTTTGGTAATTCAGGTTTCAAAGGTTCAAGGTTTCAAAGTTTCAGGGTTTCACAGGTTTCAAAAACTGGGAAACTCCTTCAGGCGGATCGGTGGAGTGGGCTGCGCAGGGGTCTTTCGACTCGGGCGTGCGCCCTCGCTCAAGATGACAGTCAATATGACTGGTAGGGAGTAGGGAAACTGAAACGGTGAACCTTCGTACACCTGCCTTGCCAAGAACAATCCCTTCGCGAGAAATTATCATCCGGTGACTGCCCCTACCCCAGCCTTTGATCGCGCCCGCCTGAAAATGCTGCCGCGGGAGTTTTTCAATCGCGACCCGCGGCGTGTGTGCCGTGAGCTGCTGGGCAAGGTACTGGTGCGGCGAGAAGGCAACAAGCTGCTGGCGGGGCGGGTGGTGGAATTGGAAGCCTACATGGGAACGGGTGACCCGGCCGCGCACGCCTATATCGGGCCTACCGCGCGCAACCGCGTGCTGTTTGGGCCGCCGGGGCACGCCTACATCTACTTCATCTATGGCAACCACTATTGTCTGAATGTCTCCTGCATGCCGGAGGGGAAAGCGGGGTCCGTGCTGTTCCGCGCCCTGGAGCCGCTGGCGGGGATTGCGAAAATGGAGCGGGCGCGCGGGTTAGAGGGGGCTGAAGCCAGCAAAAGTGTTTTGCGGCTGCTGACCAGCGGGCCGGGGCGGCTGGCGGAGGCGTTTGGCATCACGCGCCCGCGAGACAATGGCAAAGATCTGACCGACGCAAGCTCTGACTTGTTTCTGGCAGACGACGGCTTCCCGCCGCCGCGCGTGCTCACCACCGCGCGCGTGGGCATCACCAAGGCGGCGGACAGGCCGCTGAGGTACGTGATTGCCGGGAATGGGTTCGTGTCGGGAAAGCGAGCCGGAGACCAAACAAGGCGGTAGGGCACGCCAGATCCCCTTCGGCAGGCTCAGGGCAGGCTTTCGGGCCTGAAGGCCCTCCGGATGACGCCCTCCTATGGAGGACTAAAACAGAGGCGAGCTTCGCTCGCCCTGCACGGGGCAAAGCCCCGTGCCCACACAACTAACTCGACAAGGCTTGCTACGCTCACCTGCTCAGGGCAGGCTCGGCAAAGCCCCGTGCCCACACAGGCATCCTGGTATCCGCGCAAACAACCGAGGCGAGCTTCGCTCGCCCTGCACGGGGCAAAGCCCCGTGCCCACACAACTGTTGCAGTGGCATCAGGCGTGGCACTGTAGTAACCGATGCAGGAGCAATAACGGATGTAGAGTAGGGGCATGCATAACCGCAGTTGGTTATTTCTGGTCGTCGTGTTCCTGCTTTGTCCTTGGCTTTTTGCGCAGAAGCTTCCCGCCAGCCCGGCGACGCCAGCCGAGGCTGCAGAGCCCGATTCCACGACCCTTGAGAAAGTCATCCGGGATCAGTTCGGGAAAGGCTACAAGCTGCTGGCGGGATACGCGCCCTTGATGGCCGACTTCGATGGCGATGGAATAGAGGATCTGGCGGTGGCCGCCAAGGCGGTCAACCCGCTGCTCAACGCGGTGGAATACCACTACACCGTGATTGACCCGTATCACTCATTCTTCGGGTACGGAAATCCCAAAGTGACGATGCAGTTCGGCAGCGATGACCCGCGCCAGGAAGGGCACGTCATCCTGATCGTGCATGGAGCCGGAGAGGGCGCCTGGCATGCCGCCCAGCCTAAGAGTAAATTTGTGGTGGTTAACCTGCCCTACAACAACCTCACACTTTCGCACGTCATGTTTCACAAGAAACTTGTGGGCGCAGTGGCGGCCGAAGAACCGGACCGGGTCACCTCCGTCATCTACTGGGATGGGAAGAAGTACAAGTACGAGCCCATGGGAGCGGATGCGGATTGAAACCCAGCACTCAGCAATCAGCAGTCAGCATTCAGCCAGCCACGGGTTGAGGCGATCTGATACAGGCAATTAACACTTGGCACTTAGAATTTGGCCCTTGGACGGTATTGCCTGTGGCGCGCAAGGTCGAGCTTCTAAAACCTCCCAAAATAGCAACCAACCGTCGCTGGCTAAGTGCTAATTGGGAAGTGCTAAGGAAACTCTGATTAAGTGCGACACAACAAACGCAAGGTCCCTCGACTCCGCGGAATTGCCTGAGAAAGAGGCAATTCTGCTTCGCTCGGGATGACAGGGATGAACTTAATCAGAGCTTCCCTAACGGCCGCCCCGCTGAATGCTGAGTGCCGAGGGCTGAGTGCTTCTTTATAATCCCCTCGTATGAAACTGGAAGAGAAGCTGGCTGAGCTGAAGAAGCGCGACGGCCTGGCGGAAGAGGGCGGGGGCCAGGC
>DASSQB010000294.1:0-9245 GCA_035702725.1 Terriglobales bacterium
AGTGCCAAAGCGCACGGTGCGGAAGAGTCCGCCAACGTAGGAGGCGTAATACTCCTCGAGGCGCGATTTGGGCAGGGCGCCGTGGTCCACCAGCCACTTGAGGCCGAACATGCCGACCGCGTCGGCCTTGGCTTCTTCCAGTCCGCTGTAGGTGGGGCCGATGGCTTCGCGGATATCCGTTTTGCCCGCCGCGGTGCGCGCGAACGCCGGGCCCAGTCCGTGGGAAATCTCGTGCAGCAAGGTGCTCGCGAGGTAGCCTTCGGCGGTCACTTTGGCGGCCTGGTCGGGGCGCATGACACGCTTGGCCACGGGCAGGATGACGTAGTTCACGCGTGCGTCCATGAAATTCTTGAAGAAAATTTTCTTGGTGCCCTTGGCCTCGTGAATGCGGGGATCGTTGGGCAGATTGTCGGCCACTGCCTGGTAGCCGTGGCGCAGGTCGCCACCACGATAGGGCGCGTCCATCACCTCCATGGGCGTGGCCAGGCCGCGCTTGGAGGGGCGATCTTCCGGCGCCAGGGGCAAGGCGTCCTGAATTTCGGGCACGTATTTCTGATAGAGAGCAAGCTTGCGGCTTTCCGCCTGGTCGCGGATGAGCACGGCGGTGCCGTAGGAAGTTTTCACGCCCAGCAGGCTGTCGAGATAAGTTTCGTAGGGCGCGAAGATGACGTCGAACTTCGGATCTTTGAGGTCGAGCCAAGCGAGGTCGCTATCGTAATAGTTATCGCTCAACAGCGCCTCGGCGCGCCAGCGCAGGAATCGAGCAAATGCTGGATCGGTGCTGAGCGTAGCTGCATCGCGCAGGTCGCGCGCCGCCGGGCCCAGGAACGCCCGGTAGGCGACGTGGTAGGGCACGCCCACCAGTTCTTTCCCGCGCCACACGACCACCGTGTAAGGGCTGTAGATTTCGGCTTTGCTTTCGGGGTGCTCCTGCACGTACTGCTCAACCTGCTCGCGGGTGAGGCCGGCGGGATAGAAGCCGCGGCCTGGGGGCATGGGCTGCCGGCCGACAAAGGGTTCGTTGTCGCGCAGCAAGTCGAAGCGCGATCCGTTGATCATGAGCATGCGGCGAACATTGGCGTCTATGTGGTTGGTGTTGCCTTCGAGCTCGTGGAAGAGCGTGAGGCCGTCAGGGTCGCTTTGCCGCCAGAAGATGTCGTCGAGGTAGCGGCTGGCGTCCACCAGCTTCTCCACCATGCGGCGCTCGCGTGTGGTCAGGCCGGCGGAGCGGAAGGGCATGCGCACCACGCGCCACTTGGCCAGTTGCTGCGGCAAGTCGGTGGCCAGGCCCATGCGCACGGTGACCGGCTTGTCGCCGGCGCTGCGATAGCTGCGAGGAGCTTTCTTCTGCGTTTTCTTTTGCGCGGCAAGGGTCATAGGAGCGAACACCAAGGTCGAGACAAGGAGCCAGGGGAGAATTCGCATCAGGGAAATTCTAGCAAGATGAAACCACAAAAAGCAGGTCCCCTTCGGCTCGGCTCAGGGCAGGCTCTTGGCTGCGCTGGATGACAATACTGGGAGATGAGATACGAAGCTCTGCGGCTGACGATGCGAGGCGCGCCCTGCTACACTTTCAGGTTTCGTCTGCGAGCGCGAGGCCAGCATGGAGATCAAAACAGTCGGGATAGTGGGCGCGGGCACCATGGGCAACGGCATCGCCCATGTGTTCGCCAGCCACGGATACCGGGTGGTGCTGTGCGATGTGGAGCAGCGCTTCCTGGAGCGCGCCCTGAGCACCATCGGCAAGAACCTGGAACGAGAAGTCGCCAAAAATAAGATCACGGCTGACGACCGCAGCGCGGCGCTGGCACGCATTCAGCCGGTTACAGAGCGGCAGCGGCTGGCAGGATGCGATTTTGTGGTGGAAGCGGCGACCGAGAAATTCGAGATCAAAGCGCAACTTTTTCGCGAACTGGACCAGATGTGCCGGCCGGAGGTGATACTGGCTTCGAACACCTCTTCTATTTCCATCACCAAGCTGGGGGCGCTGACCAGGCGGCCGCAGCAGGTGATTGGGATGCACTTCTTCAATCCCGTGCCGGTGATGAAGCTGGTGGAAGTGATTCGCGGTCTGGCCACCTCGCAGGAGACTTATGAGGCGGTGCGCGCGCTGGCGGTGAAGCTGGACAAGACGCCGGTGGAGGTGAACGACGCGCCCGGCTTCGTTTCCAACCGCGTGCTCATGCCGCTGCTCAACGAGGCCATGTATGCGGTGATGGAAGGCGTGGCCACGGCGCAGGCGGTGGATGAGGTGTTCAAGCTGGGCATGAATCATCCCATGGGGCCGCTGACGCTGGCCGACTTCATTGGCCTGGATGTTTGCCTGGACATCATGCGGGTGCTGCACGATGGGCTGGGCGACCCCAAGTACCGGCCGTGCCCGCTGCTGATCAAGATGGTGGATGCGGGCTGGCTGGGGCGCAAGTCGGGCCGCGGCTTCTATACTTATTCCAGTTGAGGGCCCTTAATGGCAGAAGTTCCCGCGCCTAAACCCGCCGCTGCGATTCCAGAAAATCCTGCCACCAGCACAACACCTGCGGTGCGTTCACAAGCAGCCCGGGAGTCGGCGCAGGGCAGCGAAGTTCCCTGGTACACGCTGGCGGTGCTATTGGGGGCCATAAGCGGGTTCGCCGAGGTAGCTGTTGGCGACCTGATGCTGACCGGTTTTCTGGCACTGTTTTTCTGCATGGTGATGGGCGTGTTGCGGCCAGGCAGGCCGTGGCGCTGGGTACTGGTCGTGTGCGGCTGCATTCCGCTTTCGCGACTGTTTGCCGCCGGTGTGCTGCACATGTACACGGAGCGGGCACAGATTTATGAAGCGTTCTTGTCGTTTATTACCGGCAATGCGGGGGCGTACGTGGGCTCACTGGGACGAAA
This sequence comes from Terriglobales bacterium, assembly GCA_035702725.1. Taxonomy (GTDB): domain Bacteria; phylum Acidobacteriota; class Terriglobia; order Terriglobales; family Acidobacteriaceae; genus JAICWP01. The sequence goes on from DASSQB010000294.1 coordinate 2,878, forward strand.
GCGGGCCGACGATCTGTTCGAGATGATCAGGACGGGAAAACGGTAGCTGGCTAGAGACCTGGAAGCTCAGTCCCACCCCCAAACGTCGGTTACATCCTTCACACGCCCATCCCGACTGAAGGTTACGGTAAAGGAAAAATGCTGGGGCGTGGCATTCACAAAGGTGTAGCGCCAGCGCCACTCGTAGCCATCCGACATTTTCTGCTTCATCAGCGCCACTGCTTCATCCTCGGTGAGCCGGGGAGCGTCCGATGAGCCGAACGTACCATCGGAATGTGCTACGAGGGTAGTGTAGTGGACGCCCAGGTCGTCGGATACAGTGTCCGGCAGCACCGCATGCGCTCTTATTCCGCCGCCGTGCACCAAGGGCACGACGTCGTCCACCGTCATTCCAATCTGCACCAGGTTGCGCTCAGCCCTGGCCTGCCTCTCGCACTGGCCGAGGTAGAGGATCATTGCGCCGAACATGAACGCGACCACGAGCACGATGAGAGCCACCGACGCGGCCGCCAGCTTAAGCGCTTTACGCACGGGCGAATGCTAACTCAGGCACCGCGAACCCGCGCATTACAAAGGTCACTTAGGGATCGGAACACCTACTTCTTCTTGGGCGGGACGTATTCGGCGGGAAGGGCGGCGCCTTCGCCGAAAAAGAACTGCTCCAGTTGCTTGACCAGGAATTCCTGGTCCTGCGGATTGGCGGGGTTGAGACGATATTCGTTCAGCAGGATCTTGCAGTGGTCCACCCACATAGCCCAGGCGTCGCGGGAAACGTGTTCAAAGATGCGCTGGCCGAGCTCGTTATCGAAAGGGGGCTCGTCGAGGCCGGGAAGCTCGCGCTGGAACTTAACACAGAAAACGGTGCGGCCTTCGGGCATGGAGGGAGAGGAGCTCATGGATAAATTATCGCATAGGGGTAGTCGGGCAGCTGGCGGCCCGTCAATTTTCACCGCCGAGACGCCGAGTCCGCTGAGTGGTCTATTTCTCGGATTCTGTGTTGATTTTCGCATGCTTTCTCGGCGATCTCTGCGCGCTCGGCGGTGAATAGACGGGGGCACTTGCTGGCAAGGCCGCTGGAGTTGTAAGGTGTCCCTCCGTCCATGGCTGCCGTCGAGGAACCGGGTGGGACTGACTTACATTGACTGGATCATCATGCTGCTGTACTTCGCCTCGGTGCTGGGCATCGGGGCGGTACTGAAGCGGCACGTCAAGACCAGCACCGATTTCTTCCTGGCTGGGCGCTCCATTCCCGCCTGGATCGCGGGCCTGGCGTTTCTCTCCGCCAACCTGGGGGCGCAGGAAGTAATTGGCATGGCGGCGTCGGGCGCCAAGTACGGCATCGCCACCAGCCACTTCTACTGGATTGGCGCCGTCCCGGCCATGATTTTCGTGGGCCTGTTCATGATGCCGTTTTATTACGGCTCGAAGGCGCGCTCCGTGCCCGAGTACCTGCGGCTGCGGTTTGACGAGAAGACGCGGGGGCTGAACGCGATTTCCTTCGCCGTGATGACGGTGTTTTCCTCGGGCATATCCATGTATGCCATGGCGAGGCTGATCCAGGTGCTGCACGTGCTGGACCCCATCTTTGACCGGCTGCACATCGCGCGCAGCGGTATTTTTCACGTCAGCGTCATCGTTTCCGCCATCATCGTGCTGGTTTACATTCTGCTGGGCGGCCTAACCAGCGCCATTTACAACGAGGTGCTGCAGTTCTTCCTGATTGTGGCCGGCTTTATTCCCCTGGTGTGGCTGGGACTGAAGAACGTGGGCGGCTGGCAGGGGCTGACGGAAAAACTGCCGGCCGCGTTCACCCACTCCTGGATGGGCATGAGCAGCGCGCAGACAAATCCCCTGGGGGTGGACTGGTTCGGGCTGGTGGCGGGGCTGGGATTTGTGCTGTCGTTCGGTTATTGGTGTACCGACTTTCTGGTGGTGCAGCGGGCGATGGCGGCGGATTCGATGGTGGCGGCGCGGCGCACGCCGCTGATCGCGGCCTTTCCCAAAATGTTTTTCCCCTTCCTGGTGATTCTGCCGGGGCTGATTGCCATCGCGCTGCCCAGCGCGACCGCCCACCTGACCGCGACGAATGCGGGCGCGACAACAGCCGCGGTGGAAAAAGACAGCAAAGGGCTGATCCCGCCCAAGATTGACCCTCGTACCGGGCAGCCGCTGCTCGACCGCCAGGGCAAACCCATTCTGGACTACGACCTGGCCATTCCCAACATGCTGCTGCACTACTTTCCCACCGGTATCTTGGGCCTGGGGCTGACGGCGCTGCTGGCCAGCTTTATGTCGGGCATGGCGGGTAACGTAACTGCCTTCAATACGGTGTGGACTTATGACATTTACCAGTCCTACATCCGGCCCAACGCGAGCGACGAGCACTACCTGTGGATGGGGAGGGTCGCCACAGTCTTCGGCATAGGCCTGTCGGTGCTGGCCGCCTACGCGACCACGCGCTTCAACAACATTATGGACATGCTGCAGCTGGTGTTCGCCTTCGTGAACGCCCCACTGTTTGCCACCTTTTTACTGGGCATGTTCTGGAAGCGGGCAACCGGGCACGGAGCCTTCTTCGGGCTGTTGACGGGGACGGTGGCGGCTGCCGTCCACCATGGGCTGACGCTGCCGGTGGGCGAGCCGGTGGGCATCAAGGGTGGGTGGCTGGGGCACATCGCGCACTTTTATCCCAGCGACATGGCGCAGAATTTCTGGACCGCGATCTGGGCCTGGGCCACCTGCTTCGTGGTCACCATTGTGATCAGCCTCGTGACCCAGCCGCGGGAGGACAGCAAGCTGGTCGGGCTGGTGTACTCGCTGACCGAGAAGCCCAGCGAGAAGCACCTTTCCTGGTACCAGCGGCCGGCGGCGCTGGCGGTGGCCATCATAATAGTGCTGGTGCTGCTGAACGTATTCTTTGGCTGAGAGGAGGCCGGCGTGGGAATTGATATCCGCTTGCCCATTGGGCTCATCTTCGCCGTGGTGGGCATTCTAATGATAGCGTTCGGCGCCGCTAGCGGCAGCGCGATTTACCAGCGTTCGTTGGGGATCAACGTGAATCTCTACTGGGGGCTGGTGCTGCTGGCCTTCGGAATAATCATGGCGCTGCTGGGACGGCGGGGAATGAAAAAATTGAGTAAATGAGTAATTTGTAATTGGTAATTTGAAACCTGCTCACTGCCGGCCGCCAATATTACCAATTACAAATTACTAGATTACAAATTTCCCTGAATTCCGTGCTCCCTCTAGCCGACTCCTTCCGCCAGCTCTTCGGGCAGCCGCCGCGCCTTTTCCGCGCGCCGGGACGAGTTAACCTGATCGGCGAACACACGGACTACAACGACGGCTTCGTGATGCCGGCGGCGATTGAGCTTTACTGCCAGGTGGCGATTGCCGGACGCGAAGATCGCCGCCTGGCAATACGCTCGGAAAATCTGCAGGAAACCGCAGAGGTTGACCTTGACCAGCGCCGCCCGCAGCGCCGGAAACGCTGGAGCGATTACGTGCAGGGAGTGGCGGTGATGCTGGAGCAAGACCGGCGGCTGCGCGGCGCCAACCTGCTGATTCACAGCGAGGTGCCGATCGGCTCCGGGTTAAGTTCCTCGGCCGCGATTGAGGTGGCCAGCGGGCTGGCCCTGCTGGAAAACTCCGGCGTGAAACTGGAGCGGCTGGAACTGGCCCGCCTGTGCCAGCGCGCGGAAAATGAATTTGTGGGCGCGCGCTGCGGCATCATGGACCAGTTTGCCAGTTGCTTCGGCCAGGCCGGACATGCGCTGCTGCTGGACTGCAGGTCGCTGGAATACCGCGGGCTGCTCCTGCCGGCAGGAGTGGAACTGGTGATCTGCGACAGTGGCGTGCGCCACGAAGTAGCAGCGGGCGAGTACAACACGCGGCGTGCCGAGTGCGAGGCCGGGGTAAAAGTGCTGGCACGGCATCGGCCCGAGGTTCGCGCCCTGCGTGACGCCAGCCTGGAAAACCTGGAACGGAACCGCTCCGAACTGGGCGAGGTGGTCTATCGCCGCTGCCGCCACGTAGTGACGGAAAACGCCCGCGTGCTGCGAGCCGGCGAAGCTCTCGAACGCGGCGAATTGCGCGAGTTTGGGCACGTGATGGCTGAGTCGCACCGCAGTATGCGCGACGATTTTGAAATCAGCTGCGCCGAACTGGATTTACTGGTGGACCTGGCCAGCAAGCAGAAGGGCGCCTATGGGGCGCGCATGACCGGCGGCGGATTTGGCGGCTGCACCATCAACCTGGTAGAGGCAGGGGAAGTGGAGGCGTTTCGCCGGGCAATAACCCAAAGTTACCTGGAGGCCACAGGAAGGCACCCCAAAATCTATGTTTCGGAAGCCGCAGGGGGAGCTGGAGAGGTGGAGTAAGGTTTCAAGGTTTCAAGGTTTCAAGGTTTCGGAGGGCACAAAGCCGCGCGTTTTGGTGCGCAGGCGATATACCGAAGTGGTCGCTGTGATGTAAAGCGTACCGTAATCCTTGTCACCCCAGGCCAGGTTGGCAGGCTGTTCAGGGAGCACAATCGTTCCCAGGTGATGGCCCTGCGTGTCCCACACCCAGATTCCCTTCGGTCCGGTGACGAACAAATTTCCTCGACGGTCGAAGCGCATGCCATCGGGCACGCCGTCGTCGGGTCCGCCGGGTTCTTCCCCGAAGATGCGGCCATTGCTCAGCGTGCCGTCGCGGCCAACGTCGTACACGCGGATGTTGCGTTTGTCGCTGTCATCCACGAAGAAGCGCTTGCCGTCCGGCGTGAAAGCCAGCCCGTTGGGCTGAGAAAGTTCTTTGGTCAGCAACTGCACATTCCCCTTGCTGTCCAGGCGGTAAACGCCCTGAAAGGGAATCTCCTGCGGCTGGCCCTTAGGCAAATCGAGCGTGGGGTCGGTGAAGTAGATGGCGCCATCAGGGCCGATGACGACATCGTTGGGACTGTTGAAGCGCTTGCCCTGATAGTGGTCCGTAAGCACTGTGTACTGGCCATCCGGGGTGATGCGGATGATGGCGCGCAAAACGCTGGCGCAGTCGAGCAGGCGGTGCTGGCGGTCGAAGGTGTTGCCGTCAGGGTCGCCGAGGAGGAGCAGAGTCTCCTTGCGCCCATCAGGATAAACACGAAAAATTTTGTTAAGAGTTTCATCGCTGACGTAGAGAAAGCCCGCCGGGTCCCACACCGGCCCTTCGGTGAAGCCGAAGCTCCCGGCAATTTTCTCCAGCCTGGCGTGGTGGTCCACAAGCCTCCAGAATTGCGGCGAGTTGGCCTGCAGTTCAAAGTTGCGGGGTGCGGTTTGCGCGCGCAGGGGCGGAGCGAGACAGCAAAGCAGCAGGAGAGCCAAGGCAGCGGTCGGTTTCATCGTGGATTAAGCGAATAACTGTATCATCCGGCTTTCGCGGGGCGCGAGTGTCGACACGCCGTCAGGGCGGCGCTTATACTGGCAGCCGCCGCGAATTTTGCGGCACTGCACGCTCACTTCACGCGCTAACAATTTACCCAACCCAAGGCGCTGGCCCGGAATCTATCCAAATATTGAGGTAATCGGGCCGGCACAGCACCGCGGCTGACAACCGCCAGCGAGGCAACGTGACTCTGTGGGCATTGGGTGTGTACTTCCTGCTGCTGGTTTTTGTCATCGGGGCCATTCTGCTCGTCTCCTGGCTGCTGGGCCCGCGCCACCGCGAGCCGGCCACCGGCGCGCCCTATGAAGGCGGCATCCTCTCGGAGGGGTCGGCACATGTGCGGCTCTCCGCCAAGTTCTATCTGATTGCGATGTTTTTTGTGGTCTTCGATCTGGAGGCAGTGTTCATTTACTCCTGGGCGGTAGCGGCCACCGAGTTGGGCTGGGCCGGCTACGGCGAGATTGTCATCTTTATTGGCGTGCTGGTGGTGGCGCTGGCTTACCTGTGGAAGCAGGGGGCGCTGGATTGGAACCCGCGGCCGGCACGACCCCGGCACGGGCTAACGCGAGGAATCTGATGAATTGGTCGCTGACCAAACCCGGCGCTACCGAGAGTCTCAGGCAGACGGAGAACGCTCCGCTGGCGGAGACGGTACGTCGCAGCCTCATCATGTCGCGCCTGCAGGATCTGCTGGCGTGGGGACGCAAGAATTCCATCTGGCCGTTCAACTTTGGCCTGTCGTGCTGTTACGTGGAGATGGCTACCAGCCTGACCAGCAAGTACGACGTGGCGCGCTTTGGAGCGGAAGTGATTCGGGGCACGCCCCGCGAGGCGGACCTGATGGTGATAGCGGGCACGGTGTTCATCAAGATGGCGCCGGTGATCCAGCGCCTGTACGAGCAGATGATGGAGCCGCGCTGGGTCATCTCTATGGGCTCCTGCGCCAATTCCGGCGGGATGTACGACAT
>DASSQB010000295.1:0-20147 GCA_035702725.1 Terriglobales bacterium
ATGACACATGCCGGATATTGGTGCCGATGGTAGAGCCGGCGTTCTGCGCGTAGTGGGCGAGCGGGGGGCAGGTACCGCCGTCGGGATGAGGAACTGCGGCGCAGTCGCCTCCCGCCCAGATGTTGGTGGCCCCAGGCACGCGGCAGAACTGGTCGGTAATAAGGCGGCCGCGCGGGTCGCGCTCGTAAGGGAACTGGTCAAGCAGGGGAGAGGCTTTCATGCCGGTGCAGGTGATGATGGTGCGCGTGGGCATGCGCTCGCCGGTATTGAGAATGACTTCCTCCGCGGTGGCGGCGTGCACAGCGGTATTGAGGTGCACCTCGATGCCCAGGCGCTGCACGCGCTTCTCAGCGTAGCTGACGAGGTAGGGATGGCGTTTGCCCAGTTCGGGCAGGATGCGCGAGCCGAACTCCACCAGCACCACGCGGAATTCCTGGAACTTCAATTCTGGATACCGATTGCGGCAGAGGAATCGGAAATAGTCCACCAGGTCGCAGGCGACCTCAACCCCGGCATAGTTGCCGCCGGCCACGACAAAGGTAAGCAGGCGGCGGCGCTCGGCGGGATTGGTTTCGATGGAGGCCATTTCCACCACGCTGACCAGGTGATTGCGCAGCCGGTAGCAGTCCGCGAAGGTCTTCAGGGGAAAGGCGTGGTCGGCGATTCCGGCGTAGCGGGAGAAATCCTCAACACAGCCGACGCCGATTACAAGATGATCGTAGGGCAGGGTGTATGCGCGGCCGTCGAGCAGACGACGGGTTAGCACGCGGCGGTTCACGACGTCCACCGATTCGATTTCGGCGTTGTGCAGATGTGCGGGGGCAATCATTTCGCGCACCGAGGAGTTGATTTGCTGCGGCTGAATCTTGCAGGTCAGCATCTCCGCGATCAGCCCGTGCACGGTGGAATAGTTGTCGCGGCTGACCACGGTGAGTTCGATGTGGCCCTTGCGCAGGGCGGGACGCAGCGCCCGGGCGAGATAAATCGCTACCCAGCCGCCGCCCAGGCAGACGATGCGTGTTGGTTCCTTCATTTCTTTCCTCCTGCAGTTAAACTTTCGTGGTCCGCTTGAGCGATTGCGGAATCGGGCTCAGAGGCGCGAACCGCTATCTTGCGAGGGATGGCAAAATCTCCCGCGCCCCCCTTCAGTCCGCGTTCGCTGAGCAGGTGACGGAAGGCTTTAGGTCCCGCAACTTTGGCCAGTTCCTGCACCCGGCTGCTGCAGATGCGCGCGGTTTCCACCAGCCAGGTCCCGGGCCGAACCGCGGGGACCAGATACTTCCAAAGCGTCCTGGGATAACCGAGGGCGTTGGCCTGCTCGTCGCCGATTAGCGCGCGCGAAATGCCATAGCAAAGATTCACGCTGCAGCTGCGCCCGGGCTTAAAGCCGCGCACATAGTCGTAGGAGGTCTGCATCAGCGCATCCACCAGGGCGCGCGAATCGTCGTCGGGGTGGGGCTCGAAGGCGAAAATCAGGTCGAGCAGGCGGTGGCCCTCAAATTCGTCGGCCACCAGCAGTTCGTTTTCAACGCCCAACAGATAACCGGCGTAGCGCCACAGGTGGAGCAGGGCTTCGCGCTCCAGGCGGTTGAAGCGGTAGCCGATGCGGGTGAGCCCGTTGAGCACGCCCACGGAAAACATCAGGTTGGTGCCGGCCATATGGCATTGATTAACGGGCGCGCCCCAGGCGTCGGAGCGCCATTGACCCGACTGCAGAAGCAACCGCCGCACCTGGGCGTGAATGAGGCGCACGCGCACGGTCATGGCGAAGCCTTCAGAAAAGCGGGCGAGGCCGTCGGGCTGGCAAACCGCGAAGACGTAACGCGTCGTGTCTTTCAGGCGCTGCGAGGCGCGATGCACCAGCTGGCCGGAGAGCGCCAGCGGCTTGTTGCCCGCAGGCCAGCTATAGATGATGGGCAGCGAGAGCATGGCGAGGACGGCAAAGCCGAGGCGGCAGCGCATGAAGGTGGCGCCGCCCAGGTTGCAGCGCTCGCGATCTACCCAGAAGGGAACGTCCTCCAGTTCGCGAAACAGGGCGCGCAACGATTCCGGGGGGTGGGGAATCGCTTCGATACCTTTGGCCAGCGCGAGCTCGAGTACGGCTCGCCATTCGCTTTCCGGCAAGCGGGTGAATTCATCCATCACGGCGTCTGCCAGGGGGTCAGTGCGCCAGAGGAAGTCGACATACTTCTGCGCCCGGGTGCCGTGCGCGGCGCCGGCGGTTTCGAAGCTGGAGTAGGCCGACGGGACGCGGTACTTTGCTTCCGTCATGAAATTGACTCGCTGTTGGCCTGAAATTACCACGGCGGAGCCAGGCATTCGGCTTGCTGAGTTGGGTTCAGGTTACGAGCGTAACCGGCGTGTAAAATCCCGGAGGGAAGCGAGGGGAGCGCTCCTTACTACCAGATGGTTCGTAACAAAGTGCTGGCACGGATTCGTTCATCACGGGTGACCAAAGGAAGGCCTTCGGCGCGAGCAGTGGCGCCAATCAGGCGGTCGGCTGGATCGCGGGGATAATCTTCGGGGAACTGGGTGGCCAAGGCGGCAATGATCGGAGTGATGGGTCTAATGATCACTCCGGAGGAACGCACCAGGAGCTCCAGTGAGTCCTCAATGCGGGCGTAGGTTTGAATGCGCCCTTGCGCGATAAGCGACGCCACTTCCCAGAGGGTAATCGAGGCAATAGCAATGCCGTCGGCGGCACGGGCCCGGCGAATTGCGCCGGCTGCAGCTCGGGAGAGGCGGGAAGAATCCGTGACCAGCCACTGCAGAACATGTGTATCGAGCAGGATCAGCGAACAACCTCCCACTCTTCGGGCGGCACGGCTGGAGACTCTATGTCGCCAATAACCTTGAAGACATCCTTGAGGCAATCAAAGACGTCGCGCGAAGGGGTATCCGCCGGCACCAGCTTTGCCACGGGTTTACCTTTCTTAGTGATAACCACCGGCTGCCGGGTTCTGTTCACTTCATCCATGACCCTCAGGCAATGTGCCTTAAATTGAGCCGCCGGCATCGCTTTCATGACCATCTCCGATGACCATAGTCATTATAACATGACTCATCACGGCTGTCACGCTGACCGGCAGCAACGGATATGCCGTGCTCGACGTCGGGAGCGGCGTCGCCTACAATCTGGCGAACCCATGAGGCCCAAGCGCACCCATTGAGCCGCTCCCAAATCAGCAAGGCTGGTCTGTTTTATCTGGTGTGGGTGATGTTCTCCTACACCACAGGTGGTCCCTTCGGGTTGGAAGACCAGATCACCACCTCCGGTCCGGGGATGACGCTGGTCTACCACCTGGTGCTGCCACTCTTTTGGTGCATTCCCATTTCGCTGGTGGCGGCAGAGCTGACCACGGCCATGCCGGTGGAAGGCGGTTTCTACCGCTGGACGCGCGCTGGTTTTGGCGACTTCTGGGGCTTTCTTGCGGGCTGGTGGAACTGGTCGGCATCGTTCCTGCTGGGAAGCAGTTATGCCGTTCTCTTCAGCGATTACCTGAAGTTTTACTTTCCCTCCATCGTGGGCTGGAAACACTACGTGGTGTCGCTGGCGCTGATCGCGCTGATCACCTATGTGAATGTTCGCGGCATCCAGCTGGTAGGCAAGCTGGCAACGTTCCTGGAGTTGATGGTGCTGCTGCCCATTGTGGTGATGTGCGCGGTGGCGCTGGGCAAGTGGCAGCACAATCCGTTCACGCCGCTGGTGCCGCCGCACAAGCCGCTCTTCGAGGTGTTTGGAGTCGGACTGGCGCTGGGACTGTGGCTCTACTCCGGGTACGAGCAGCTTTCGACGGTGGCCGAGGAAGTGGAAGACCCACAGCGCACTTATCCGCGAGCGCTGGCCTGGGTGGTGCCGCTTTCGATTGCTACATATTTCCTGCCGACCCTTTGCGCGCTGGGCGCGCTGGGCAACTGGCAGCAGTGGCACACGGGATATTTTTCCGATGCGGCGGAGCTGATCGGCGGGCGCTGGCTCGGACTGTGGATGACGGTTTCCGCGACCATCGCCAGCGTGTCGCTGCTTAACAGCACTGTACTGGCCAGCACGCGCATGCCCTACGCGATGGCGGAAGACGGCTACATTTCGCACTGGCTGACGCGGCAGCATTCGCGTTATAGAACGCCGGCGGCGGCCATCGTAATCTCCTGCGCCATCTACGCCGTCTTCGCCTGGCACTCCCTGACGCAGTTGATTTCGGTTTATGTCTGGCTGCGTATTGCCACCTCGTTGCTGACCGTGCTTTCGGGCTGGAAGCTGCGGCAGAAGATGCCGGATTTGCCGCGCGCCTTTCGCATACCCTGGGGACGCAAAGGCCTGATGTATGCCGTACTCGCGCCGGTGGTGATGAGCGGCGTGGCGCTACTAGGCAGCGATTCATTCGGGTTGCACTGGGGGCCGGTGGCGCTGCTGCTGGGGCCGGTGGCGTACATCTTTTTCCGGCGGCGCCCGGCGGGAAAAGGCGTATTCACCACAGAGGCACAGAGACACGGAGAAAATTGATGAATGATGATTTTCGAATGATGAATAAAAACCGCTTTTCACCGCAAACGCATAGGGGTTCAAATCGTTAATCGAAAATCTTCAACCGTCAATCTTGTTGTGTCTCTGTGTCTCAGTGGCGAAAAAAGGGTGTTCGTGCGAGCGATTCGCAAGGCGATATAATGCCGGGTCCTGCTGTCCAGCCTTGTCTTTACAAAGCAGTCCACAAATAAATCAGGGAGCGTGGCGATGCGCACTTTGGGCATACTGGTGTGGGTATTTATTCTGACCGGGGCTTTGCTGGCGCAACAGGAAAAGCCGCCCAAGTCGCGAGTTAAGAAGACCAATCCCACACCGGCGGCGACGCAGGCGGAGAGCACGCCAGCAACCACGCCGGCGCCCAGCGCGCAACCGGCGCCTCCAGCCAAGCCTGGCGCGCCAGAAGCCGGCAAAGAAAACAAGGAACTGCACTTCGACGTGAGCGAAGTGCCGCCGGTGGTCACGCATCAGCAGGCCACCGTCAATGGGCGCGTGCTGCACTACACGGCGACCGCGGGACGGCTTCCCATTAAGCGCGAGGACGGCAAGATCGAAGCGGAAATGTTCTTCGTGGCCTATACGCTGGATGGCGAAAATGCGGCGCAGCGGCCTTTGACCTTCGCCTTCAACGGCGGCCCAGGCTCTTCGTCGGTATGGCTGCACATGGGCGCGCTGGGCCCGAGGCGCGTGGTGCTGCAGCCGGGCGGGTTTATGCCGGAAGCGCCCTATCACCTGCAGGATAACCAGTACTCGCTGCTGGATAAATCGGACCTGGTGCTGGTGGATGCCATGGCCACTGGCTGGAGCCGGGCGGAGGATGAAGCCACCACCAAGAAGTTCCTGGGCGTGCAGGGCGATCTGGACGCCTTTGGCGAGTTCATCCGGCTCTACATTACGCGTTACGGGCGCTGGGCCTCGCCGCTGTTCCTTTTCGGTGAAAGCTACGGCACGACGCGCGCTGCGGGCTTGTCTGGTTATCTATCGGATCGCGGCATCAGCTTCAACGGCATTGTGCTGCTCTCCACAGCCATGGATTTCCAGACCCTGGAGTTCCAGAAAAACAACGACCTTCCTTACCTCCTGATTATTCCCAGCTACACCATGATCGCGGCCTACCATCACAAACTGGCCCCCGATTTGACGCAGGACCTGGCCAAAACGCGGGCGGAGGTGGAGCAATGGGCTTCGACCACTTATGAGCAGGCGCTGGCCAAGGGCGACGCCATGAGCCCGCAGGAACGGCAGTCCGTGATTGACCAGATGGCGCGTTACACCGGGCTGAGCAAGGAAGTGATTGACCAGGCCAACCTGCGCATTGACGTGGCCCAGTTCACGCACTACCTGCTGATTGACCAGAAGCTGCGCGTGGGCCGGTTGGACGGCCGCTACACCGGGCCCGATCCACAAGGCTTGATGGACACGCCTTTTTATGATCCGGCGGAGTCGGCGGTGCTGCCGCCCTTCACCGCCATGTTCAACAATTACGCGCGCAATGACCTCGGCTACAAAACCGACATGCCCTATTTCGTTTTCGCGATGGGCGAAGGGTTATGGAGGCAGTGGAACTGGGGCTCCGCGGTAAAGGGATATCCTGATACAGCCACCGCGCTGCGCGCCGCCATGGTGAAGGATCCGGACCTCAAGGTGGCAGTGCTGGAGGGTTATTACGATCTGGCGACACCGTACTACGCGGCCAACTACGTGATTGATCATCTGAACCTGCCGGCGAATTTCCGCAAGAATATTTCGGTGGAGACCTACAATTCAGGGCACATGGTCTATGTGAACGAGCAGGCGCTGGCGAAATTGAAGCAGGATGTGGTGCGGTTTATGGACAGTGCCATGCCGGCGGGCCATTGAGCGGCGTCAGGCCAGGAGTCAGGAGTCGGTAGTCAGGAGTCGGCAAAACCGGGGGATTCTATTGGGGAACTGCGCGGGTATGAAGGGCAGCGAACTTACGATAAGAGCAAGGAGATTCCGCAGCCTTGCCCTGGCGCTCTGTTGCATCGGTGCCACAGCCAGCGGAGTGGCGGCGCAGAATCTGCGCCTGTACGTGGACGACAGTGGCGGAAATGACATTGCCGTCGTTGATTTGGCCACGCATAAGAAAATTGACGATATCACCGTAGGCGAACAGCCCCACGGCCTGGCGGTGCAGGCGGACGGGCGGCGGCTATTCACCACCGTCGAATCTGACAATACGCTTCGGATCATTGATACCGCGAAGGATCAGGTTGTGGCCACAGTGGTGCTCACCGGGCGTCCCAACCAGTGCGCCGTCACCCCGGATGGGAAGTATGTGGTGGTTCCTATTCGCGACGCCAACAGCGCCGACATTGTGGATGTCGCGCAGCGCAGGGTGGTGAAGGTGCTTCCTGTCAAGCTGCCGCATAACGCTGTGGATGCGGGCAGCGATCGCTATGTATTCGTGAGCTCGATGGGAGCAGATGAAGTCAATCTCGTTGATCTCGACAAGATGGAATATGCCGCCCACATCCCGGTGGGCGGGGTGCCGCGGCCCTACGTGGTTTCCAGGGATGGGCGCACCATGTATGTGGCGCTGAGCTATCTGCACGGCTTCGCCATCGTGAGCGTTCCCGAACGCAAGATGATCCGGAAAGTGCAGATGCCGGCCGTGCATCAGCATCCGAAGGAGCGGCCCTACGAGCCCAGCAATACGCTTACTCACGGGCTGGCACTGAGCTCCGATGGGCGCGAGTTGTGGGTCACCAGCCTGCTGGACAATTGCCTGTACATCTACGACGTGAAGTCAGGAAAAGTTGCCGGCAGCGTGCCGGTGGGAGATGGGCCGAACTGGGTGGCCTTCTCGCCCGATGGCAAATATGTGGTGGTGAGCAATGCCGGCAGCGACGACGTTTCCATCATTGATGCACCCGGCCGACGGGAGGTCGCGCGCGTCAAAACCGGCAGAATTCCCAAGCGCGTGGTGATTGCCAATGTGCCGTTGGGACTCTCCGAAAAAGCCGCAAAGTAGGGACGAGCCTAAGCCCTGGAGTATTTCAGCCACTTCACAATTTCCGGCAGAGTGGGGCGTTTGCCGTACATGAGCACGCCAACGCGGTAGATGCGCGCGCACAACACCAGCATCCCAGCAATCGTCCCCATCAGCAAAGCGAGCGACAAGGCAATCTGCCAGGCCGGAGGCGGCTGTACGGCGATTCGCAAATAGAGCAGCACGGGCGAGAGGAAGGGAACCATCGAGGCCCAAATGGCGAAAGGCGCGTCGGGCGCGCGCATGACCGGACCCATGAGGAAGACGGCGATGATAAGCGGCAACACGATCATGAATTGCATCTGCTGGCCTTCCTGCTCAGTAGTGACCACTGCGCCGATGGAGGCGTACACCGCGCTGTAAAGCAGATACCCCAGCAGAAATAAGAGAACAAAGGCGGCCAGAGCAAAGGGAGAAATGCGGATGCTGCTCAACCTGGGGTAGAAGGCCAGGGAAGGCAGGGCGATCACTCCAGCCATCACCATCCAAATGCCGATCTGGGTCAGGCCCACAGCGCCCACGCCCAGCAACTTGCCCGCCATAAGTTCGGTAGAGGTGGTAGAGGAGAGCAACACCTCCATGATGTGGGTGTTCTTTTCCTCCAACACGGAGCGCATCACGGAAACGCCATAAAAGATAACGGCCACGTACAGCAGCATGACCATGGCGAAGACGGCAAAGAACATGGCGCTGTCGTCGCTTTTGCCCTCCTGGCCGTGCTCCACGCGAACAGTTTCAACCTGCACCGGTTTGAGAACTTCCTCGGCCTGTGCCGAGGAGAGGCCGCGCGCGGCCAGTTGTTGCTCGACTAAGGCGCGGGACAGGCCGTCGCTGATCCAGGAGCGTTCCAAGAAGCCTGCCATGTTGCGGCCGGTGTAAGTGACTTTCTTCGCCTCGATTGCGTCATCGGTGAGCCACAGGTAAGCGTCAATCCTAGCCGCAGCCAGTTGCGCGCGCAGGAGGGCGCGTTCCGCCTTGGTGGGGCGCGCGTCCACATCAATCACGTAATGGGCGCGAGAGCTGCTCGCATTGTTGATCTGCTCGCCGGTATCTTCCTCATTGGGCGCGGGAGTCTGAGAGAGCAGTTGCCGGCGCACCAGTTCGCCGAAACGCTGGCTGGAAACCACCAGCACCAGGTGCTCCGGCCTGCCCACACTCATTGAGGCCAGGCGCAAGGGGAGTACGAAAGCCAGCGTCATGATGGCGGGCAACAGCAAAGTAAGCACAAGGAAGGAGCGGGTGCGTACGCGCTCCAGGTACTCCCGCCGGATGATGAGCCAGATGTTACGCATGGGGCTGGTTCACCGCGTCAATAAAGATCTCTTCCAGCGAAGGTTCTTCCAGCTCAAACTTGCTGAGACGCGCGTGGGCGCTGGCCAGGTGGAGCAAGTCCTGCGGGTCCGCGCCGGGCGCCAGCCGCACTTCCACGTAATTGCCGTAGTCATTGAAGGACTGCACCAGGCGCCGCTCGCGCAGAAAGCTGGAATCGCCTTCGTACTTGATCTGCACATGGCGCTTGCCATAGCCGGCCTTGAGACGGCTCAGGTCACCCTGCAGAACGGCGCGCCCGTAGTTGATGAGGCAGATGGAATCGCACAGGCGCTCCGCCTGGTCCATGCGGTGAGTGGAAAGCAGGATGGTTTTGCCCGCCTTCTTCAGCTCCAGAAGCGCGTCCTTGAGTTCCACCGTGTTGGCCGGATCGAGGCCAGAGAAGGGCTCGTCCATAACGATAAGGTCGGGCTCGTGCAAGAGGGCGCCGATAAACTGCACCTTCTGCTGCATGCCTTTGGAAAGCTCTTCCACCTTCTTGCCCGTCCAGGCCGCGAGGTCGAGGCGCTGGCACCAGTGTTGCGCGCGGGAGGCAGCTTCGCCGCGATGCAGGCCTTTCAGTTCGCCCAGGAACACCAGGTGGTCGAGCACCTTCATTTTGCGGTAAAGGCCGCGCTCCTCCGGAAGATAGCCCATGCGTCGGATGTGGGCGCGGGACAGGGGCTCGCCGAAGACGCGAATTTCCCCGGCATCGGGCACGATGATGCCGATCAGCATGCGCAGGGTGCTGGTTTTGCCGGCGCCGTTGGGGCCGAGCAGACCGTGAACGGTGCCCGGCTGAATGCGCAAAGAGAGAGCGTCTACGGCGACGAAATGATCGTAAGTTTTGCGGATGTTGTTGAGTTCGACGGTGCTAGCAGCGGTGGCGGCTGGAACCGCAGAGGGCGGAGACGTCATGGCGCCTGGGCTGGACACGGCGGGTCAGGCCAGTAAAACACAGTTGCTGGATTCAGGAAAAGTAAAAATGCGAGTGAGATGCTGCCCCACTCCGTGACTATCTTGCGTGGCTCAATTGCCGCCGCAGGCTCTCGACGATCAGACCGAGCAGTGCATAAGCGATTGCATTGCTGACGAACACCAGATAGATGGAAGCGGGAAAATTGAAATGCAAGCTGGCCAAGGCAATAGGTTGAGTCAGCAGGGCAAGGTTCCAGAGCAGCGGTTTGGCTTGTATCAAATCAGGGAAAGTTGCAGCGGCGTAAAAAGCCCAGCCAGCGGCTACCAGAAAACCAGCAAACGCCCACAGAAAAATGCGGAATTTCATGGCGCCGCTCCTGTCGTTCTCAGGGAGCAATCATCCCACCAATCGTGTGAGGCTGCAAACGTGTTCGGCGGAGCGCGGAGCATGGTTGCCGGCCAATTCACACCGTATCGGTGGCTTGACCATGGATATGTGTCGCACCGCGGAGCCGCACCAGCAGGGCAACCGCGCCTCCGACCGCCAGCGTGGCGCCAATCACCAGCAATCCATCTTTGAAGCTGCCGGTATGAGTGCGCACCAGGCCGATGATGTAGGGACCGAAGAATCCGCCCAGGTTACCGATGGAATTGATTAAAGCAATGGCCGCAGCGGCGGCGGTTCCAGTCAGCAGGTTGGCAGGCATGGTCCAGAAAGGGCCAAGCATGGAGAACACGCCCAGCACGGCGACGGTGATGCCGGCAATCATGGGGACGACGGAAGTGGATTGCGCGGCCAGCAACAGTCCGGCAGCGCCAGCGAAGGCGGGCACAGCAGTGTGCCAGCGGCGTTCGCCAGAACGGTCGGAGTGCATGCCGACCAGCACCATGGAAACGGCGGCGGCGAGGTACGGAATTGCAGAGAGCAGCCCGATCACGAAATCGCTGACGCCGGAGAGGCTGCGGATGAGGTTGGGCAGCCACAAGCTGATGCCGTAGGAGACGGTGGCCAAGCCATAGTAAACCAGCACCAGCAGCCAGATGCCCGGGTGAGTAAACGCCGCCCAGACATTGGTGTGCGTGACAGCCGCGGTTTCGTCGTATTCCCGGCGCAACGTAGCCAGCAGCCAGGTGCGCTGTTCGTCGGAAAGCCAGGTGGCCTGGTCGGGCCGGTCGGTAAGGTAGTACGCCGCCAGGCCGCCCAGCAGCATGGCCGGAATGCCTTCCATGAGGAACATCCATTGCCAGCCGGCCAGGCCGGCATGGTGCAGGCCGAGCAGGGCGCCGGAAATGGGGCCGCCCACCACGCCCGAAAGGGGCGCGGCAGTCATGAACCAGGCCACGGTGCGGGCGCGGGCGTCGGCGGGAAACCAGTTTTTCAGATACAGAATGACACCGGGGAAGAATCCCGCCTCGGCCACGCCCAGCAAAAAACGCAGTGCGTAGAAGCTGTGCGGACTGCGCACGAAAATCATGGAACTGGAGATGACGCCCCAGGCCACCATTAGCCCGGCCAGCCAGCGGCGCGCGCCCACGCGCTCCAGCAGCAGGTTGCTGGGCAGCTGAAACACGAAGTATCCGGCGAAGAACAGGCCCGCGCCAAAACCGTAAACTTCATCGCTCAAATGTAATTGCCCCTGCATCTGTAACGCGGCAAAGCCGACATTTATGCGGTCGAGGTAGGCGACGATGTAGAGCAGGAAGAGGAAGGGAACCAGGCGCCGGGTGAGCCTGGAGACCAGCGTGGTCTCGAAGTCGGGCTGGAGAGCGGTGGCCATGGAGCGGTCAAGCTTACCGCAATTCCACCCGGCTGAATGCCTCCAGCATGTCTTTCTCCGCTGGAGGCTGCAGAATGTTGTGTTGGACGAACTCTTCCGCTTGGGGATAGGCCGTGGCGCGGATGCGCTCCGCCGCACGCGTGAGGTTGTACGAGGTATGCCGAAATTCAACGCCAGGGCCGAGCAGAAGCCAATCCGCGCCGGGCTGGCCGAAGGGCATGCCCACACTGCCAGCGTTCAAAATTCGAGTCGCCCCCACCTTCCGATCAAACTGCATGTGAGTGTGGCCGCAGACGACCATATTCGCATGGACGCCCGCAAGAACGGGTGTGAGGCGTTCTTCCGGGGTATTGCGGCTGAAGATTTCCGTGTCGTTGCGCGGGGTGGCGTGGCAGAACAGAACTGTGCCCAGGCCGCCAATGTCTAGCTGGAGGGTGCTGGGCCATGCGGCGAGAAGTTGCTCGTGTTCGGGCTGCAGTTGCTGCGCTGTCCAGTCAATTACGCTGCGGAATTTTTCGGGAACGCCGGAGGTTTCAATGCCGCGCATTCGCGCCAGCACCTCGCGGTCGCCATTGCCGTGGATGAACTGGACTGGAATATCCAGATTGAGCAGAAATTGGATCGTTTCCCGCGGCATGGGGCCGGGAAGAACGTCTCCGCCGACGACGATTCGCTCTGCCTTTGCGAGACGTATGTCTTCGAGCACCGCCTCGAGCGCGGGGAGGTTGGCGTGAATGTCATAGATAGCGGCGACTGGCATTGTTTTCCCTCCCTTAGAAGCCCTGCATCGTTCTGTGCCCGGAACACGGACAAAAGTCTCATTGACAAGCTGACACCGGCTGCTACCCTAGCCCAGGTACCACGATGTCCAAAGGCCGCATTTCAACTACCCTGCTGCTGCTTGCCGTCGCCTCTGCCTGGGCCGATACCATTCATTTCAAGAATGGCACCTTCATTACCGTGGACAAGGCGGTCGAAAATGGCGCCAATGTGGACTACTTCATGGGCGCCACCAAATATACCGTTCCCAAATCTTTAGTGGAACGCATTGATCGCGAGCACGGCCCAGGTATTTCCATCGGCTCTACTTCACAAACCAACCTGGTCACCGTGGGTCCGGGTACGGCTGCCGCGCCCGCTCCTTCTGCTCCTGTCGCCGCCAAGGCGCCGACAGCGCGCACGCGGCTGCCGCTGGTCAGGCCGGGAATCACCCCTGAGGAAGCCAAGCAGCGCGCGGCCTTGCTGGATCGCATCCTCGCCAATGGGCAGGTTTATGACGGAGCGTTGTGGAAAATCGAGCAGGAGGGCAAGCCGCAGTTCACTAAACTGGCCTACATGGAGGCCGGACGCTTCCAACTCGATCATGGTCATCCAACCGAGGCGGTGCAATATTTCGAGCACGCGCTGAGCTTCGCTCCTGACGACCCTATCGCGCTGGAGTGGTACATGGTGGGCCTGGCGGAGATCAACAAGAATGTGGAAGCGGCCGCTGTCGCCGAAAAGCTGACTCGCTTGGTCCCGGATGCGAGCACTTTTGCCCTGCTGGGGCTCGCCTACTACAACAACGACCGCCTGGCCGACGCCGTGGCTGCATTCAAGCAATCGGTCGCGCTGCGTCCCATTGACTGGGTGCAGAAGGTGTTGGCCAGGACGCAGCACGAGCTTGAAGTCCAGGGCAACTTCAACCAGAGCGACAGCTGGCACTTTGTCCTGCGCTATGAGGGCTCCCAGACTCCCCTGGCGCTGCAGCGCGACCTGCTCGACGCGCTGGAAAATCAGTATCGTGATCTGAGCAGCCAGCTTAATTACACGCCCAGCGAGAATATTTCCGTCATTCTCTACACCAACACGCAATTCTTCGACGTCACGCAGGCTCCCTCCTGGGCGGGTGGCGTGAACGATGGCAAGCTGCGCATTCCCATATCTGGCGTCAACAGCGTTACTCCCGAGCTGCAGGACGTGCTCAAGCACGAGCTAACCCACTCCTTTGTGCACCTGATTACTCGCGGGAATTGTCCCAATTGGTTAAACGAGGGCCTGGCGCAGTTGATGGAGCCGCGGACCACTGACTACTACGGCCCGCAGCTGGCACGCATGTTTCAGGCCAAAAAAGAAATTCCGTTCCGTTATCTGGACGGCCCATTTGCCCGCTTCAATGCCCGGCAGGCGGTGGTGGCCTATACGGAGGCCTTGCTCGCCCTCGAGTACCTGCGGCAGAGCTGGGGCATGGATGGGGTGCAGCGCATCCTGCAGCGCCTGCGCGACGGCGACTTGCCCGACGATGCTCTCTACTCGGTCACCCAGATGCACTACGCCGACCTGGAAGAGAACCTGACTTCTTACCTGCAGAAGAAGTACGCGCCCGCCGCACCGGCCACCGAGTAGCCTACTTTCCGCCCTGCTCCCGCCCACTCTCCAGTTCCTGCACCACGCGAGTTGCGCCATAAATGTCGCGCAGCGCCTCCATGATGCCGCGAGAGTCCACGCTGATGGAGCGGCCCACCTTATCGCTGTACTGGAAATTCCAGGGCAGCGACTCGATATTGCCGTCGAAAATGATGCCCACCACCTCGCCTTTGCGGTTCAAGGTCGGACTGCCGGAGTTGCCGCCGATGATGTCGGCTGTGTTAACAAAGTTCAGCGGCGTCGCCAGCTTGACCTGCGACTTTTTCGTCATCCAGCTTTCCGGCAGCTGATAAGGCGGTTTGTCGCCGTGCGCAGCCGCATGCTGGTAGGCCCCGCCCATGGTTGTGTAGTACGGGTAGTTTCTACCTGCCACCGTATAGCCCTCCACTTCGCCGTAGCTGAGGCGAAGAGTAAAGCCGGCGTCGGGCGGCTCGCTGAGCCCGCCCAGGGCAAAACGTGCCTTGGCCAGCAGCGCGCCATCGCGCCGGGCCACCGATTCGACCTGGTCCTCGTACTGCTTGCGCACGGCCAGCGCTTCCGGCTCGATCTGCCGCATCAGCACGATCAGCGGGTCGCGGCTGGCCTTGACGGCGGCTTCACCTCCGTTCCACAACTCTTTGCGCACCGCCACGTCCTGCAAGTGAGTGCTTTCGATCAGATAGTGCGCGGCTGCCTCCGGAGTCCTGCCGTTAAGAGTCGCCTTTACCACTGGGTTGTCGCTGCCCAGCTTCTGCGCCATAAGGCCAATGGAATCCGCCAACTCTGCGGTCTGCAGGTTCTTGTACACGGGCGCGGTGGAGAACAGGCGCTCTTCCAGCGAGGGCAGGGCGGACTCGCGGAATTCGCGCAGTCGGTCGGGGCTCGGTTTCATCCGCTGTTGCGCTCCGCGCACCAGGTCGCGGGCGTACATAGCCAGGTCGCCGGAAAAGCCGCGCATCCGCTCCACGTAGGTAAGCGGCAGGTAAATCTGCTTCTGCACCTGCATGGATTGGGCCAGCGCCGTCCAGGGATCGCCAAGCTCTGCCTTGCGTTTCGTATCAGAGTTGACGAAGTTCTTTAGTTTTTCTTCGTCCGCCGCCTTCTGCGCCATCAGCTGCTTGTCCTCAAGGCCGGAGAGATAGCCGGTTATCGCTTTCAGGGAATTCTGGTAGCTGAACAGATCCTCTTGCGCGATACGCGCGTTGTCGGGCGACTCAGCGCTGAACTTCTCCAGCGTGCTGATGCGCCGGCGGTACACTTCCAGCCGCGAGGGATAATCCACATCGCGCAGGAACTGCAGTTGCGCCATGGTCAGCAGGCGCCCGGTGGCACCGGGGTTGCCGGAAACGAAGATCAGTTCGTGGTCCTGCACGCCTGTGGGCGACCAGCGGAAGTAGTTGTCCAGGTGAACCGACTTGCCGTTCTCGTAAACGCGAAAAAAAGAAATGTCCAGGTCGTAACGCGGATATTCGAAGTTATCGGGATCGCCGCCGAAGAAAGCAGCGTCGAATTCCGGCGCAAATACCAGCCGCACATCGGTGTATTTCTTGTACTGGTAGAGGTGGTAGACCTCTCCGGAGTACAAAGTTACAACGTCGCAGCGCAGTCCGGTTTTCTTCGTGCACTGCTCTTCAATTCTCGACATCTCTGCGCGTTGCGCCTGCCCCGATTCCGCGGCGCTCATGCCGGCTTTGACCGCCTCCTTTACTTGCGCGGTTACGTCTTCAATCCCCACCAGTTGATTGAGTTCGTAGGCGGGGCACTTCAGTTCTTCCGTCTGGGTGCGGGCGTAGAAGCCGGTCTTCATGTAGTCCTTGCCCGCGGTGGAGAGTTGCTGAATGCATTCCGAGGCAATGTGGTGATTTGTGAACGTCAGCCCGTTGGCGGAGACGAACGAACCCGAGCCCCCGTTATTAAAGCGGACCGAGGAGAGCCTCACATGGTTGAGAAACTGTGGGGTGGCATCGAATCCATACTTGGCCTTCACTTTGGCAGCAGGAAAAGCTTCGAACAGCCACATGCCGGGATCGGCGGCGGCGAAACTACCGAAGAAAAACATTAGTAAGCAGCTGAGGAAGAGAGCGCATCTCATCATAGGAAGTACTCCTTAGAAATATGGCTCACGGGCGAGCAGGAGAATTCCACCCGCGGGTCGGAGGAAACTCTTAACTATACGAGTTGGGCACACGCCAGGACAAACCGGCGGCACATTGGAAAACTTGCGCAAAGTGAGGTATAACAAGGAGTTGCGTGACGCCCGTCACAGCGGTCTGTGCGCAATCGCCGTCCCCCGGCGCTTCTGGTGCGAAAGGACCCTATGTCCAGTTTGACGGCTACTCATCCTCCCAAAGGGTTGGAGGGCATTGTCGCCACCACCTCCAGCATTTGTTATATAGACGGCGAGCGCGGCGTCCTGGCCTACCGTGGCATTGATATTCACGAACTGGCCGACCACTCCAACTTTGAAGAAGTCTGCTATCTGCTGTGGTTTGGCAAGCTGCCGGCCCGCAATGAGTTGCAAGACCTGCGCTCCCGCCTGGCGGCCGAGCGTCACCTGGACCCGGCCATCATCAACTTTCTGCGCCAGGCGCCTAAAGACGCCCTGCCCATGGACTTGTTGCGCACTGCGGTTTCCGCCCTCAGCTTCTACGACGCGGACGAAAGAGCTAACGACCATGACGCCAATGTGCGCAAGGCCATTCGCCTGACTTCGCAGATCGCCATGATTGTGGCTGCCTATGACCGCATCCGCAAAGGCAAAGCGGTGGTTGAACCTGACCGCTCGCTCTCCCATGCCGCCAATTTTCTGCTCATGCTCACGGGGGAAAGGCCTTCGGAAACGGAGGAGCGCGCCTTTGACATCGCCCTCATCCTGCACGCTGACCATGAATTGAACGCTTCCACCTTCGCTGCGCGCGTAACCGCGGCCACGCTTTCGGACATGCACTCGGCCATTACTTCCGCCATCGGCGCTCTCAAAGGTCCGCTGCACGGGGGCGCTAACGAAGCTGCCTTTCGCATGCTGGAAGCCATCACCCGCGCTGGCGCCGACCCCATCGAGCACGTACGGGGAATGCTGGCGCAGAAGAAGAGAATTCCCGCCTTTGGTCACCGCGTTTACCGGACTGAAGATCCGCGGGCTACGCACCTGAGGCAGATGTCGCGCGAACTGGGCGCCTCGCGCGGCGAGAGCCACTGGTACGAGATGTCGCGCCGCATCGAGGATTTTGTGAAAGCGGAGAAAAAGCTGAACGCCAACGTAGATTTTTATTCCGCCTCCACCTACCACGTGCTGGGTATTGATGTGGACCTGTTCACGCCGATTTTTGCCGTCTCGCGCATCAGCGGCTGGACCGCGCACGTCATCGAGCAACTGGATGACAACCGCTTGATTCGCCCGCGCGCCGACTACATAGGCCCTGCGCACCCACAGAAGTATGTGCCTATCGAGCGGAGATGAAAACGCACTTGGCATTTGGCGCTTGGCATTTGCGACCGGGGGCGTGCTGGGTCCCGTGGACGTCTGAGCGCAGCCAACCATTTCAGTTGTGTGAGAACTCAGAAATCTGCGCAGCGGTGGAACAGCACGATGATTTTTGAACCGCGGAGCGGCGATTGAAAGTAGGCCCCATTGCTAACCTACTACGCGCCATACACTTAGATCTTCAGGTTACAATATCTCCGTGGGGTCGCTTCGCCGCGTCTATTTCGATAACAACGCCACCACGCCGGTGCTGCCGGAGGTGGTGGAGGCCATGCGCCCGTACTTCAACGAGCGCTTCGGCAATGCCTCCTCCATCCACCATCACGGGCAGGAAACACGGGCTGCGGTGGAGCGGGCCCGCGGGTCAGTGGCGGCGCTGCTGGGCTGCCGCGCTTCCGAAGTGGTGTTTACCAGCGGCGGCACCGAGGCTGACAACCTCGCCATCTTTGGCCTGGTCAAGCCCGGCGACCATCTGGTGACCTCCACCATCGAACACCACGCGGTGCTGAATTCCGGGAAGCGCCTCGAGGAGATGGGCTGCGAAGTCACTTATGTTCCCGTGGACGGCCGCGGACTGGTTGATCCCGATGATGTACGGCGGGCGCTGCATCCCAACACGCGCCTCGTCACCATCATGATGGCCAACAACGAAACCGGCGTGCTGCAACCGGTGGAGGAGATTGGCCGCATGGCGGCCGAGGCCGACGTTTACTTTCACACCGATGCCGTGCAGGCGGCAGGCAAGGCGCCCCTGGATGTGAAGCGCATAGGCTGCGATTTGCTTTCCATCTCCGGGCACAAGATGCACGCGCCGCAGGGAATTGGCGCGCTCTATGTGAAGAAGGGAACCCAGCTGCAGCCGTTGCTCTACGGCGGCAGCCATGAGCGCTGGCGCCGCGCGGGCACGGAAAACGTTCCCGCCATTGTGGCCCTGGGCAAGGCGGCGGAAATTGCGCTGCGCGGGTTGAGCGATGGCAGTGTGCAGCAAATTGCCGAGCTGCGCGATCGCCTGCAGGCGGGCGTGCTGGCGGCCATCAACTCCGCCGACGTGAACGGCAGGGAAACGCCGCGCGTGCCCAATACGGCGAACATTTATTTTGACTATATTGAAGGTGAGGCTCTGGTGATTGCTCTCGACCTGAAGGGGCTGGCGGTTTCTACCGGCGCAGCCTGCTCTTCGGGCGCGATTGAGCCTTCCCACGTGCTTACCGCCATGGGCCTGCGCCCCGAACGTGCCCGCGCCAGCATTCGCTTTAGCCTGGGCAAGCAGAACACGGCGGAAGAGGTGGACCTCGCGCTGGCGCTGATTCCGCAGGCGGTGGCACGGCTGCGGGAGTTGTCGCCGGCGACACCAGCAGTTAGCACTTAGCGTTCGCGGATTTGCGGGCGGCTTAAGCTGGACTCAAGAGCACTCAGCAATCAGCTCTCAGCTCTCAGCATTCCGCCCCTGTACGATATTGCCGGGGCTGGAGCCGTGGCTGGCTGAATGCTGACTGCTGAGTGCTGATTGCTTTTCGTGCTTGCAACGAACGTTTCTGGCTAAATGCCAAGTGCTAATTGCTAATGGCTGATTCTCCAACCATCGCCGTTGCCATGTCTGGCGGAGTGGACTCGTCCACCGTTGCGGCCATGTTGCGCGCCGAAGGCTACAATCTGGTCGGCTTGACCATGCAGCTCTGGAACCAGCGCCGCCTGGCTGGCCGCGTGGGCATGCCCGAAGCGGTGCAGGGCCGCTGCTGCTCGCTGGACGACGTTTATGACGCGCGCCGCGTAGCCGAAACTATTGGCATTCCCTATTACGTGGTCAACCACGAGCAGCGCTTTGAGCAGGAAGTGGTGCGCCCCTTCGTCTCCGAGTACCTGAGCGGGCGTACACCCATCCCCTGCAGTCTGTGCAACAATCACTTGAAGTTTGACCAGTTACTCGTTACGGCGCGGCAGATTGGCGCCGAGCGCCTGGCTACCGGCCACTACGCCCGCATCGAACTTGACAGCGTCGGAGGCCGTTGGCTGCTGAAGCGCGCCGTAGACTCCTCGCGCGACCAAACCTACTTCCTGTTTGGACTCACGCAGGACCAGCTCAGCCGCACTCTGTTTCCCCTGGGCGGACTGCTGAAGTCCGAGGTGCGCGAACTCGCTCGCCGCCACGGCCTGGCGCTGGCCGACAAGCCTGACTCCCAGGAAATCTGCTTCGTTCCCGGCGGCGACTACAAGCAGTTTCTCGACGCCTATCTTGCTGAACAAGGCGAGTCGCTTCCCGATACTTCCGGCGAACTGGTGAGCAGCAGTGGGGAAGTGCTGGGCACACACTCCGGCATTCATAACTTTACGGTCGGGCAGCGCAAGGGGCTGGGAGTGGCCACCGGCTCGCCGCTCTACGTGATCGAGATTAACGGCGAGCGCCGCCAGGTGGTAGTCGGCGGCGATGAAAAACTATATTCCCGCAGCCTCCGCGCCAAGCGCGTGAACTGGATCGCGGTGGAGCACCTGGATGCCGCGCTCCGCCTGGGGGTGAAGATCCGTCACCGCCACGAGCCCGCCAGCGCAATAGTGGAGGCCATCGGACCCGATGAGGCCGTGGTCAGCTTCGATCAGCCACAGCGCGCCATCACTCCCGGGCAGGCGGCTGTCTTCTACGATGGCGATTTAGTGGTGGGTGGCGGCTGGATTGCCTAAAGCTGTCTGGCCTTACGTACCTCGCTGCCCCTGGTGAGCCAGGCAGCCAGTCAGCTCAAATAA
>DASSQB010000296.1:0-8472 GCA_035702725.1 Terriglobales bacterium
CTTGACGACGCATTCCCGAAAGCAGCGATGAAAAATGCAACTGGGCAATCCTTTGGCCGCAACCCCCAGAAATTTTCAACATGGTTGTGGAAAATTATGTGGAAAACCAGGCAAGTATCTGGGTAAATGTAACAAGTGACATCACTTCTACAGGTTGCACCTGTTAAAGTGCGCACGGAAAAAAAGAAAATCACAGTAGTTACCCAATGAAGGTTCGGATTGACAAGTTACTGGTGGAAAGGAAGCTAACGCCTTCGCGGGAGCGGGCCCAGGCGCTGGTGCTGGCCGGGCGAGTGATCGTCAATGGCGAGAAAATCGAGAAAGCCGGGGCGGGCGTGGATTCCGAAGCGGAAATTCGCCTGCTGGGTGGGGACCTGAAGTATGTAAGCCGGGGCGGTTTGAAGCTGGAAGCGGCACTGCGGAATTGGGATGTGGACGTGACCGGCAAAGTCTGTATGGATGTGGGCGCTTCCACCGGTGGGTTCACCGACTGCCTGCTGCAGCACGGGGCGGCGCGGGTAGTGGCGGTAGACACCGGCTATGGACAGATTCACCTGCGCCTGCGCCAGGACCCTCGTGTGCGCCTGCTGGAGAAGACCAACGCGCGCTACCTCAAGCCAGAAGATATCGGAGAAGCGGTGGATGTGGTGGTTGTAGACGTTTCATTCATCTCCGCGACTCTCGTGCTCCCGGCGGTCGTGACTTCCGCGTTCCCTGTTCCGGCACGCACGGGCAAACAGATCATCGTGCTGGCAAAGCCGCAATTTGAGGTGGGCAGGGAGCGGGTAGGGAAGGGCGGAATCGTTCGCGACCAGGCGGCGCAGGCGGAGGTAGTGGAAAAAGTAAGGGCTACGCTACAGGAACTGGGCTGCGAGCGGACGGAAATGATGGAATCGCCTATTCTGGGAGCGGAGGGCAACCGGGAGTTTCTGCTATACGGCGTGTTCTAGAGTCCCGTCCGCTGACCAACTTCAGCCCCAGGCTGTACAATCAGCGATTCTGATTCAGGTACGGACTGCGCATGAAATCGGCCGCCATCTTTTCCAAGCCCGCCAAGCCGGAACTGGCGCAAATTGTTCCGGAACTGCTGCGCTGGTTCCGGGAGCATGGCTACCAGGTCGTTGTGGATCAGGAGACCTGTGCCTACGCCTCCGGCCCCGAAGTGGTGGAGCGCGCGGCGGTAACTACCCACAATCCCAAGTTTGTGGTCGTCCTGGGGGGAGATGGGACGCTGCTGGCTGCCGCACGCGCCGTAGCCAAGGCGGGCATACCGGTGCTGGGAGTGAACCTGGGCTCCCTGGGGTTTCTCACCGAGGTGCCCCTTTCCGATCTATACCCAACCCTGGAGGCCGTAGACCAGAACTGCTGCGGCACAGAATCGCGCTCGATGCTGGAGTGCCAGCTGTTGCGTGCGGGCAAGTGTGTGGCCCAGTATCACGCCCTCAACGACGTGGTAGTGAATAAGAGTTCCATCGCTCGCCTGGCCGACTTCGACCTGTACATCAACGAGGACTTTGTTTCCAACTACAAGGCCGACGGACTGATCGTAGCCACGCCCACCGGCTCCACCGCGTATTCGTTAGCCGCGGGCGGACCCGTCCTGATGCCCTCGGTGGAAGGCTTCGTTATCACGCCGGTGTCGCCGCACGCGCTTACCCACCGCCCGCTGGTGGTGAGCGATTCGCTGGAGATTTCCATCGTGGTCAAAGCGGCTGAGGAACATGCTTTCCTTAGTGTGGATGGGCAGGTGGGTATGCCCTTGATGGACGGCGATCGGGTCACGTGCAGGAAGTCGAAGCACAAAGTGCAGCTCCTGCGCATGAAGAAGACATTTTTCGATGTCCTGCGGACCAAGCTGAAGTGGGGACAAAGATAGTTCTCAGATTTGCCAGTGGCCAGTTAGCCGCGGCCTCTCGCTGCGCTTACCTCGCGCTCGCTCAGGATGACGTTTGTTAAGTGATTTTCGAAGTTCTCGGCGGACTCTGCGTCAAGGTCTTGGTTTCTCCAGGCGGAGCAGGTCAGCCATCTTCTCCCGGCGGCGGATGAGGCGCGCCTTGCTACCGTCCACCAGAACCTCGGCAGGGCGCGGGCGGGTGTTGTAGTTGGAGGCCAGCACCATGCCGTAGGCGCCTACGTCGAGAATGGCCAGTAAATCCCCGTCGTTGACCGGCGGCATCTCGCGGCCCCGGGCGAAGAAGTCGCCGGTCTCGCAAATGGGACCAACGATGTCAACCAGCTCGTGCTCGCCCGCGGCGGGATCGCGAACCACCGGCACAATCTCATGGTAGGCATCGTAGAGCGCAGGCCGGACCAGGTCGTTCATGGCCGCATCCACCACCACGAATTTCTTGCTGTCGTTGCTCTTGTGATAGAGCACGCGGGTCAGCAGCGCGCCCGCCGGCCCGATGATGGAGCGCCCTGGTTCAAGCAAGAGGTGCAGCTTCATGCCGCGCAGGGGTGCGGTCACAGCCTCGGCATAACGCACCGCAAAGTCAGCGAACTCGGGTAATCCTAGCTGGGTGTAGGCAATTCCCAGGCCGCCACCCGCGTCCACGTATCGAATGGTATGACCGTCCGCCCGTAAACCCCGCACCAGGTCAGCCACTCGTTCCATGGCAGCGGTAAACGGCGCCAGATTCGTGATCTGCGAACCGATATGCACGCTGACTCCCGCCACCTCCAGGAAGAGGCTGTCAGCGGCTCGTGCGTAGAGGCGCGGCGCATCGTGAATGGGAACGCCAAACTTGTGGCGATGCAATCCGGTGGAAATGTAAGGATGAGTTTCCGCCGGCACGTCAGGGTTCACACGCAGGGCCACGCGAGCAGTAATGCGGCGGCGCTCGGCGCGCTCCGCCAACAGCTCCAGTTCGCTTTCGCTTTCGACATTGAAAAGCAAGATGCCGGCTTTGAGCGCGTCGTCCATTTCTGCCGCCGTCTTGCCCACACCGGAGAAAACGACCTGCGTCGCGGCGCGGCGGTCCACGTGCAACACACGCTCCAGTTCACCTCCGGAGACCACGTCAAAGCCGCATCCCATGCCCGCCAGCAGGCGCAGGATCGCCAGATTGGAGTTGGCCTTGACGGAATAGCAGACGGAGTGAGGAAACCCGCGGAAGGCATGGTTGAAGTCGCGATAACGTCGCCGGATGGCTCCCGCCGAGTAGACGTAGAGAGGTGTGCCGAATTTTTCGGCCAGTGGCGATAGGGGAAGGCGTTCACAGTGCAGCTCGGGCGCCACAGTTGCTCGTGCGCCGCGGCTCCCCGCAGCCCGGCGGTAGACAAAACCGGGGGAGCGCAGAACACTTTCGGCCGCTTTATCGCCGGCAGAATGAGGTTTAGAACGGGCCACCTACTTGACCTTCAGGGCGACTACGGTTTGGTCGTCAAACGCCTCCACCCCGGCGGCGTGCTGATTGACGGCGGTGAAGATTTCAGCCACCACATCGGCAGCGGAACCTTCGCCGACGCGAGCCACGACTTTTTCCAGGCGCTCGCGTCCGAACAGAGTGCCGGTATGGCTGCGGGCATCCAGAATGCCATCGCTGAAGAACACGAACAGGTCGCCAGCATGTGCGTCAAATCCAAATTCGTCGTAGTCGGCGTTCTCGAATAGCCCGAGAGGAAGACCGGTAGCCTCGATGATCTCAACTCTGCCGTTGTGCCAGTAAATGGGGCGGGGCAGGCCCGAATTGGCGATGCGCAGATGACGCTCATCGTCGTCCCAAACCGAGTAGATGATGGAGACAAACTGCGCTTCGATAGGACGCTCGCCCAGCGAGAGGTTCACGGCGGAAAGCATTTCCGCCGGTGAAGGCTCGACCGCACAATGAGAGCGCAGAATGCCGCTGACCAGGGCGGCGTAGATGGCTGCCGGCGCGCCCTTGCCGCTGACGTCACCGATGGCGATAGCATGACGGGCCAGCGAGTAATCGAGAAAGTCGTAGAGGTCGCCGCCGATGGCGCGGGCAGGCACAAAGCGCGCCGCAATGTCCAGATTCTTCATTTTGGGCTGGGCGGGAGGCAGCAACCGAAGTTGCAGTTCTCGCGCCAGCATCAGGTCGCGCTCCAGGCGTCTTTCCTGGCGGGCTACCTGCTCGTAGAGCTGCGCGTTTTCGATGGCGATGGCAATCTGCGCCGCCAACGTGGTGATAGTGCGCTGGTGGTCTTCGTTGAAATACCCTACCCGCGTGTGCTCAATATCGAGTACGCCGATGGCCTTGTCCTTGTAGATAAGGGGCACGCAAAGTTCCGAGCCCGTCTCCGCGTTAAGCTCGATGTAGCGGGGGTCTTTGCTGACGTCGGGCACCAGCACCGCCTGCTTGTGGCGCGCCGCCCAGCCCACCAGTCCTTTGTCCAGCGGAATATCGTGCTTGACGTGCACGCTGGTCTTGAAGCGCAGCGAAAAGCGGTGCTGCAGCTTGGCGCCGGTTGGGTCGAGCAGTAGCACGCTGAACATCTGGTAATCAATGAGCCGGTTGATGAGCTCACCAACCCGCTTGAGCAGCTGGTCAAGATTCAGGATGGAGGTCAGCTCGCGGCTGATTTCGTTGAGCAGAGTCAGAGTCCGCGCCTGGCGGTTGGTGCGGGTATAGAGGCGGGCATTCTCGATTCCGATGGCCACGCGTGAAGCAATCAGGGCCAGCACCCGGCGGTGGTCTTCAGTGAAGTAGTTGCGATGAGGCGCCTCAATGTCAATCACGCCAATGACGCGGTTCTTCACAATTAAAGGCACGGCCAGTTCCGAGCGTACCCGCGCAATGGCGTTGATGTAGGCGGGTTCCTCCGCCACGTCATTGACCAGAACGGTGTCGCGGCGCTGGGCGGCCAGGCCGGTCACACCTTCGCCAACTTTAATGCGGATGCGCTCGGCCACTTCTGGAGGGTGGCCAATCTGGAAGCGGATGCGCAGTTCCTGTGTTTTCTCGTTGAGCAGCAGGATGGCGAATATTTCGTAGTCAATGATGCGGCGCACCAGTTCGGCGACGCGCTTGAGCGTGGTCTCGAGGTCGAGCGAGGTATTGACCGCGTCGGCCACTTCCAGCAGAAACGATTCCAGCCGTTCCGGCGAAACGCTTTGGGTTTGCGTGGTTCCCACTGTGCTTATGATACCAGCCGCCACTCGTGCCCCATCCCGGGCGAACCGCGCGCATCAATGGGGGACTGGTCACTCGGCGAGCACAGCCATTACACTTAATTCGTGAAGATTGCCCTGGGCCAGATCAACACGACTATCGGGGATTTCAGCGGCAACGCCGCCAGAATCATCTCCTTTTCGAAGCGGGCGCAGGAGGCGGGCGCAGGGCTGATCCTATTCCCTGAGCTGGCCATTTGCGGCTATCCCCCGCGCGATTTGGTGGAGCGGCCTTCGTTCGTAGCCCATAACCAGGAGGCGCTGGAGCGCATCGCGCGCGAGACCCAGGGCATAGCTGTCATCTGCGGGGTGGCCACCCCGGCCGAGGTAGAGACCGGCAAACGGGTGATGAATTCGGCCGCCCTGCTGCGCGACGGGCGGGTAGCTATGATGCAGTCAAAAATGCTGCTCCCCACCTACGATGTTTTCGACGAGATGCGTAATTTTGCGCCTGCCCAGAAGCAGGAGCTGTTTTCCTTCTGCGGCAAAAGAATGGCCCTGACCGTCTGCGAAGACGCATGGAACGACAAGCACTTCTGGCCGCGCCGCCTGTATGGTTTCGACCCAGTGGAGGCGCTGCTAAGCGCGGGCGGCAACTTCCTGCTCAATATTTCCGCTTCGCCGTTCTGGGTGGGCAAAAGGGAATTCCGGCAGAAGATGCTGGGTACCGTGGCCCACAACGACAAGGTTCCGGTAGTGATGGTTAACCTGGTGGGCGGCAACGACAGCCTGGTGTTCGACGGCTCCAGCTTTGTGCTGGCCCCGGATGGACGGGTAGTGGCGCAGGGTAAATCGTTCGAAGAAGACCTTATTTTTTTCGACCCGGACGCCCTGGCCGGCGATCTGCACGAGCAGATTGAGGGCGATGACGCCAGCGCCTACGCCGCCCTGGTGCTGGGCACGCGCGACTACTGCCGCAAGTGCGGTTTCACTCAAGTGACCATCGGGCTGAGCGGCGGCATTGATTCGGCGCTTACCGCTTGTATTGCCGTGGATGCGCTGGGCGCGGAGAACGTACTAGGGGTCAGCATGCCCAGCCAGTATTCTTCGCGCGGAAGCATTGAGGATTCGCGCGTGCTGGCGGCCAATCTGGGAATTCGCTTCGAGGTGCTGGCTATTGGCGAGCTCTTCGACAGCTATCGCAAGACGCTGCGTCCCGCCTTCGACAACAGGCCCGACGATGTGAGCGAGGAAAACATCCAGTCCCGTATCCGCGGCACGCTGCTCATGGCGCACTCCAACAAGTTCGGCGGGATTGTGCTCTCCACCGGCAACAAGTCGGAACTGGCGGTGGGCTATTGCACGCTCTATGGTGATATGGCCGGTGGTCTCGCGGTAATCTCAGATGTGCCTAAAACTATGGTCTACCGGTTGGCGGAGTACGTGAATTCGCAGCGCATACGGATTCCGCAGGCGACTATCGAGAAGCCGCCCTCCGCGGAGTTACGGCCTAATCAGAAGGACACCGACACCCTGCCACCCTACGACGTCCTGGATCGCATACTGGAAGATTACATCGAGGACTTGAAGACGCCGGAGCAGATCGCCCAGGGGCGCGGCTTCGATTCCGCTCTGGTGCGGCGGGTGGTTTGCATGGTGGACCGTGCCGAGTATAAGCGCCAGCAGGCCGCGCCGGGGCTGAAGATCACGGAGAAAGCCTTCGGCATCGGACGCCGGTTCCCGATAGCCGCCAAGTATGAGTAAGCCGGGGAATAGATTCATATTTGTGCTATAAAACTTCAGCTCCCCAAAAACCAGACAACCAGGAAAACGCATGTCCCACGTCCCCCGCAAACCAGTGGTGCTTCTGCTCATTTGTTATGCCGTCACGAGTCTCGCAGCGAGCCAGAAACCGGCGCCGGCCAAGGCTCACACGGCAGCTCCGGCAGCAACAGCCCCGCACCTGCCCCCGGAAGCCACAGTGAACGATTTTCTGAAGCACATGTTCGGCTACGACGCTTCCATTACCTGGAAGGTGGAGTCCATCAAGCCCGCCAAGGACCCCGCGGTGGCCGAAGTAAATGTGATTATGACCGGCAAGCAGGGAGCGGAGAGACTGACGTTTTACGTCACGCCTGACAACCAGTACGCCATTTCCGGCAACATGGTGCCCTTCGGTTCTGATCCGTTTGCCAAAGCCCGGGCGGAGCTGGAGCGGGGGGCAAAAGGCCCCTCTCGCGGTCCCGCCAATGCGCAGGTCACGCTGGTGGAGTTCAGCGACCTGCAATGCCCTCACTGCAAGGAAGCGCAGCCCACCGTCGAAAAACTTCTGTCCCAGGAACCCAACGTGCGCTTCATCTCCGAAAACTTTCCCTTGCCTTCGCACAACTGGGCGTTCAAGGCTGCGTCCTTCGCCGACTGCGTGGGGCGGGAAAACGCTGCCGCATATTGGAAGTTTGTGGACAGCGTTTATGACCAGCAGCAGAACATCACGGAGTCAAACGCGGACGACAAGCTGACGGAATTGGCTACGGCCGCGGGAGCCAACGGGAAAGCTGCCGCGACATGCGCGGCTGAGCCGGCCACGCGGCAGCGTGTGGAGCAGTCGGTTGCCCTGGGCAAAGCCGTAGGGGTGACTGGGACGCCCACTTTATTCATCAACGGTCGCGGCACCAGCATGGGCATTCCGCTGGAAGTTTTGAAGCAGATCGTGGACTTCGCCGCCATCGAGAAGTAGCAGCCAGGGAAGTGGCAGCAGTTCACGGCACGTTGGCGCAGGGGGGAGGGAAAAGCGATAATCTTGCCAATGGCCGATCCCGCCATCCTCACCCCCGGTTCAATGCGCGCGGAGAAGCGCGCCGTGGCCGCCAATTCAGTGGTGGCCGCCATCGGCATCACTGCCCTTAAAGTTGTTGTTGGCATCTCCACCGGCAGCCTGGGAATTCTTTCCGAGGCCGCCCATTCCGGGCTGGACCTGATCGCTGCCCTGATAACACTTTTTTCCGTGCGCGTATCGGATAAGCCTGCCGACGCCGACCACCAGTACGGCCACGGCAAGGTGGAGAGCTTCTCCGCCTTCCTGGAAACTGGCCTGCTGCTCCTCACCTGCGTGTGGATCATCTACGAGGCCATTGTCCGGCTCTTCTACAGGCATATTGAAATCGAACCCAGCATCGCCGCTTTTCTGGTCATGTTCCTGTCCATGGGCGTGGATTTTTGGCGCTCACGCTCGCTGGGGCGGATAGCCGTGAAGTACGACAGTCAGGCACTGGAAGCGGACGCTCTGCACTTCAGCACCGACATCTGGTCGAGCGCGGTCGTGGTGCTGGGCCTCCTGCTGGTGACCCTGGGACGCGCCTTCCGCGTGGAATGGCTGCGCGACGCCGACCCTATCGCTGCTC
>DASSQB010000297.1:0-9335 GCA_035702725.1 Terriglobales bacterium
AAATCACCCGCCCCGCGCAAAGAAAGAACCGCACAAAATCCGCCGTGCACAGTTCAGTAAGCGCCATGCCGCCCCGAAACGGCGGCATCGCTGCAGGAGTGTGCACGCTGGAGCCGGAAGCCGACCTGCAGGTGCAGAAAGCCTACCTGGAGGAACTGTTCCAGAGCGCGCCTGAGGCCATCGCCATCCTGGACCCGCATTACCACATCACCCACGTCAATGCGGAATTCACCCGCATGTTCGGCTATACCCAGGGGGAGGCAGAGGGCAAGTTGCTGAGTGAAATTGTTGTGCCGCCGGGACTGGACGCCGAAATTGATTTCATTCACTCCGCCATCTCCAAAGGGCAGAAGATCAGCCTGGAAAGCAAACGCATGCGCAAAGACGGCACGGTGGTGGATGTCTCCATCGTGGGCATGCCGGTAAAGGTGCGTGGCGGGCACATCGCCGTCTACGCCATATTCCGCGACATCAGCGAGCGCAAGCAGGCGGAGGCGCTGCAGTCAGCGCTCTACCGCATTGCCAAAATCACCAGCTCAGCCGGAGATCTGCAGGATTTTTATGCCGCTATTCATGGCATCGTGGGCGAACTGACCTGCGCCCGGAATTTCTACATTGCTCTCTATGACCGCGAGAGCAGGCTGCTGAGTTTCCCCTATTTCGTGGACGAAATTGACCCCACGCCGGCGCCCAAGCCGTTAGGAAAGGGGCTGACGGAATACGTGCTGCGCTCGGGGGAGCCGCTGCTGGCCACGCCTGACGTGTTCGACAAGATGGTGCAGCGTGGCGAAGCGGAGTGCATCGGGGCGCCCTCGCTGGACTGGCTGGGAGTGCCGCTGAAGACGGGCAACACGACTATCGGTGTTTTGGTGGTCCAGAGCTATAGCGAAGACGTGCGCTTCGGGACCAAAGAGAAGGAAATTCTGACCTTCGTCTCACAGCACGTGGCCACTGCCATCGAGCACAAGCGGCACGAGCAGGCGCTGCGCGCTTCGGAAGCACGCTACCGCTCCCTGGTACAGAGCGCGGTATATGGCATTTACCGCTCTACGCTGGAAGGGCAGTTTCTGGACGTGAACCCGGCGCTGATTGCGATGCTGGGCTACGACTCGGCGGGGGAGGTGCGGGCGCTCGACCCGAAGAGAGACATTTACGTGCGCGAGGAAGACCGGCTGCGGCTGCGCCGCGAGTATGAGCGGCACTGCTGCCTGGACAACCTGGAAGTGAAGTGGAAGCGCAAGGATGGCAAAGTCATCACGGTGCGGCTGAGCGGGCGGGCGGTGGATCGGGAAGGCGAACAGGAGGTGCTGGAGATAATCGCTGAAGATGTCACCGAACGCCACATTCTGGAAGACCAGTTCCGCCAGGCGCAGAAGATGGAGGCAGTGGGGCGGCTGGCGGGCGGCGTGGCGCACGATTTCAATAACCTGCTGATGGTAATCAGCGGCTACACCTACGTGCTGCTCAACCAGCTGGGAGTGGCCGATCCACGGCGCCAAAAGGCGGAAGCCATCCAGGAGGCAACGCAGCGTGCCGCGACGCTCACCCGGCAGTTGCTGGCGTTTGGGCGCAAGCAGGTGCTCGAGCTCAAGGTAATTGATCTGAACGCCGTGGTGGCCGACATCAGCAAGCTGCTGCGGCCGCTGATTGGCGAGGATATCGAGGTGGTGGTCACGCGCGATCGCAACCTGGGTCACACCAAAGCCGATCCCGGGCAGGTGGAGCAGGTGATCATGAACCTGGCGGTCAACGCGCGCGACGCCATGCCCAGCGGGGGCAAGCTGATTATCGAAACCAGCAACGCCGACTTGGACGACAACTACCAGCGCGCCCATGCCAATGTGAAGCCGGGCCGCTACGTGATGCTGGCCGTGAGCGACACCGGCTGTGGCATGGATGGGGAAACCCAGTTACGCATATTTGAGCCCTTCTTCACCACCAAGGAAAAGGGCAAAGGCACAGGGCTGGGGCTCTCCACGGTATACGGGATCGTGAAGCAGAGCGGAGGCTATGTTTTCGCCTACAGCGAACTGGGGCGAGGCACTACCTTCAAGATCTACCTGCCGCGGGTGGATGAAGCCGCGGCGGAGAGCGCGCCTGAGCGGCAGACGCGCCTTGGATTGCGCGGCTCAGAGAGCATTCTGCTGGTGGAGGATGAAGAATCGGTGCGCGAACTGATTGCCGAGGCGCTGAAAGGGCAGGGCTACAACGTGCTGGTGGCGGGCAACGGGCAGGAAGCGCTGGCCCTGGCCGCACCGGCCAACTGCCACATTGATTTGATGATAAGCGACGTAGTCATGCCCGGCATGAGCGGCCGGGAACTGGCCAAACGCATGGCCGGAAGCCGCCCTGGCATGCGCGTGCTCTACCTTTCCGGCTACACCGAAGACGCCATCGTGCACCACGGCGTGCTTGATCCCGGCACCGCCTTCCTGCAGAAGCCTTTCAGTTTGGACACGCTGGCCTGCAAGGTGCGGGAAGTGCTGGATTCGGAGTCAGTAGCCAGTACCTAGTACCCGGTTCCCGGTTCCCTTTGAAGACAGCCTCTCGCTTGGAACCTCAGAAGTGGAATCGAAAGCTGACCACTGGCCACGGATTTTCTACTTTCCGGTGGTAAATGCCAGCGTTAGCAGCGTTTTCTGCTCCATCTCGTGTGCCTTGCCGGAGCCGGTAGCCGGGCTGGCGCTGCCGGAGCGTTTGACCGAGAGCACGTGGCGTGAGCTCCCCGCCAGCCGCTGCAAGCGTGGCATGACGTACGATAGCGCGCCCATGTTGGCGGGTTCTTCCTGCACCCATAGGATATCCTGCGCCGACTTGTGGCGTTCCAGTTCCACTGCCAGCTCCGCCTCGGGGAAGGGATAAAGCTGTTCCAAAAAAACGATCGCGGCAGCGCTCTCCTTGCGCCGCTTGCGCTCGATCCGCAGCTCGTGCCCGATCTTGCCGGTACAGAGGATGAGGCGCTCGGCGTTCTCCACTTCGCTATCGGGCAGCACCGGCAGAAACCGCGGGCGCGACAGTTCCGCCACCAGCGAGGAAGCTTCGGGATGGCGCAGCATGCTCTTGGGCGTGAACACCACCAGCGGCTTGCGCCACTTGCGCAACGCCTGACGCCGCAGCAGGTGGAAGTACTGCCCGGCGGTGGAGGGCTGGCAAATCTGGAAGTTGTCGCGTGCCGCCAGCTGGAGGTAGCGTTCGATGCGCGCGCTGGAGTGCTCCGGGCCCTGCCCTTCATAACCGTGCGGCAGCAGCATCACCAGGCCGGAGAGCAGCCCCCACTTGTCCTCGCCTGAGCTGATGAACTGGTCAATCACCACCTGCCCGCCGTTGGCAAAGTCGCCGAACTGCGCCTCCCACAGTACCAGCGTTTCCGGGTAATCGCGGGCGTAGCCGTATTCGAAGCCCAGCGGCCCGGCTTCCGACAAAGTCGAGTTGTAGATTTCAAACCGCCCCTGGTCCGGGCTCACGTGGCAGAGCGGGATGTAGCGGCTTTCATTCTCCACGTCCACCAGCACCGCGTGACGCTGGTTGAAGGTGCCGCGCTGCGTGTCCTGCCCGCTCATGCGCACCGGCGTGCCCTGTTTCAACAGCGAGGCGAATGCCAGCGCCTCGGCCATGCCGTAGTCCACCGCGCGCTTGCCCGCTCCCATCTCGGCGCGCTGCTGCAGCAGGCGCTTGATTTTGGGATGGATATGAAACTCCGGCGGGTAGGCGGTGAGCCTTTCCGTGAGCACGGCGATCTCCTCCCCTGCGATGCCGGTATCCACCTCGTACTCGGGTTTGTAGCGCCCGCCCTTGAACTTGGCCCAGTAATCCGGCAGGCTCCGCAGGCTGGGCTTTTTGGCCAGCCCTTTGGCCTCTTTCTGCCCCTGGTCGTATTCGGCGCGCACCTGTTCTGCCTGTGCCTTGGGGTCAGCCCCGATGTCCTCGGCATAAATCTGCCACAGCGGCGGATGCTGCTCGATGGCCTTGTAGAGCAGCGGCTGGGTGATTGTGGGATCATCAATTTCGCTGTGTCCGTGGCGCCGGTAACCGATCACGTCAACAATCACATCGCTGCCAAACTGATACCGGTACTCGATGGCCATGCGAGCCACGCGCACCACGGCGTCGGGATCTTCGCCATTGACGTGGAAGATGGGAATGTCCTGCCGCCGTGCCAGGTCCGCGGAGAAGCGTGCCGTATGCAGTTCCGGCGGTGTGGTCGTGAAGCCGATGAGATTGTTAACGATGATGTGGATGGCGCCGCCTATCGAGTAGCCCTTAACCCCGGCGAAGTTCAGCGTCTCGGCCCAGATGCCCTGGCCGGCAAACGCCGCATCACCGTGCATGACGATGGCCAGAAATCGTTCCTTGCCATCCTTTCCCGCACGAATTTGCTTGGCTCGGACGCGCCCCAGAGCCACCGGATCAACCGCTTCGAGATGGCTGGGATTGGAAACCAGGTGAATGTTAATGCTGCGCGCGTGCTCGGTGGTGTACACGCCAGTGGCGCCCATGTGATATTTCACATCACCGCCGCCCAGCACGCTGCGCGGGTCCACATCTTCAAAGTTGGCAAAAATTTCCGCCGGCGCGCGCCCCACGATATGCGCCATCACATTGAGGCGCCCGCGATGGCTCATGCCCAGCACGGCCTGCTCAGCCCCGTGCTCGGCAGCTCCCTCCAGCAGTTCGTCCAGCAAAGGGATCAGCACGGTAATGCCTTCCAGCGAGAAACGCTTGCTGCCCAGGTAGCGCGACTGCATTACCTGTTCAAACAGGTCGGCGCGAATCAGCCGTTCCAGGACGTGCCGCTGGTCCAGCGCCGGAGCGGGCGATTCCATGCGCTGCTCGAGCCAGCGCCGCAGCTCTGGGTCAGAAATGTGCGCGAATTCGGCTCCAATGCTGCCGCAGTAATAGCGCCGCGCCTCCTCCGCCGCCGCTCCGCTCAGCTGCAACTCGGGATGCGGCTGCGGGCGGAACAAACCCAGGGGGTCGAGATCGGCCTGCAGGTATCCCCAGCGCCGGAAGGCCTCAAAAGCCTGGTCCCGCTCAGCATCTTGCGCCACAGCGTACTCCGCCGGCTCCGGCGTGCTCTCTACTTCAAACTTCGCCTCTGCCATAACTATTTAGTTTACAAGATGAGAAAACCTCGAGTCGGGACTCAACCGGCAGACGGTCGGTGCAAACTGCACAACTATCAGGCGGGACACACAAAGAATTGGAAATGCAAGTGATGACGGAATATGGTCAGCCGGCCTTATGAAGCGGGGGCTTGGCGGGCAACTCCCGTGCGCTCCTCCTGCATCTCTCCGGTGACTTCGTGTACCTTTACTTTGTTTTACTTGTTGCGCGCCGTGACCGCATCGCAGCCCAAACCAGAACCCGACGCGAGTGGAGGCTTGTCATCTAAGGGCCCGGGCGTGTCTTCTCCGGCCGCGGCGAGTTCAGAATCTCTGCATCTGCTGCTGCAGGCTTCGGCCACTCTACTCGCCCAGCCTGACCTGCAGACGGTTCTGGGTCGAATCCTGGCGCTTTCCCGGGGGCTGATCGAGGCCGATGCCTACGCCGTCTGGCGTCTCGACGAAAGCGCGAAGACATGGCGCGTGCTGGCGTCTCGCGGCTTGTCGCCTGCATACCTGGAGAGGTCTCCCATTCCCTCCACTGGCACGCCCGACCTGCCCGATGAGCCCATTGTTGCCGGCGACGTATACCGCCTGCCTTTACTGGAGCAGCGGCGGCGCGACTATGAGGCGGAAGGCATCCAGTCGCTGTTGGCGCTGCCTCTGCGCCTCCAG
The DNA here is from genome assembly GCA_035702725.1 of Terriglobales bacterium. Taxonomy (GTDB): domain Bacteria; phylum Acidobacteriota; class Terriglobia; order Terriglobales; family Acidobacteriaceae; genus JAICWP01. Next base: position 5,778 of record DASSQB010000297.1, read on the forward strand.
GGCCGCAAGGCGGGCAGCATCACGTTTTATTTTCGCCATCCGCGGCAGTTGCAGCCAGCGGAGTTGCAGGTGGCCGAACTGCTGGCCAATCTGGCCGCCGCCGGCATCAGCGCGGCCGAATTGTATGAAGAGCAAATCCGGCTGCGCGAGCAGGCGGAAGCGCAGCGACGCCGCGCCGCCTTTCTGGCACAGGCCAGCGCCGCCCTGGGAGCATCCCTTGACTTCAACATCACCCTGCAGCGTGTGGCTGAGCTTGCGGTGCCGGAAATTGCCGATTGGTGCGCCGCCTACGTGACCAACGAGCAAGGAGCGGTGGAGCGCACCGCCGTGGCCCATCGAGACCCTGCCAAACTCGCGCTGGCAACCGAGTTTCACACCAAATATCCGCCCTCGCTCGGCAGCGGCAGCGCCATTGCCGCGGTGATTGAGACCGGCGAGCCGCAGTTCTTTCCGGAAATTTCCGGCGAAATGATCCGCGAGCGAGTGCGCGAGCCCGAGCGCCAGCGCTTGATTCGCGAACTCAATATGAAGTCGGTGCTGGTCGTGCCCATGGCGGCGCGCGATCGCGTGCTCGGCGCCCTGGTGTTTGTGACCGCGGAATCAGGGCGCGCGCTTTCGGCGGACGACCTCGAACTTGCAGAAGCTCTAGCCGCCCGCGCCGCCGCCGCCATTGACAACAGCCGCCTCTTCCGCCAAGTAGAGCAACAACTGGAAGAGCGCGCCCGCACCCAGGCAGCGCTGGTTAAGACCGAGCGCCTGGCCACCGCCGGGCGCCTGGCCGCTACCATCGCTCACGAGATCAATAACCCCCTGGAAGCGGTCACCAACCTGATTTACCTTGCGCGCTCCGCCCCCGAAGGGGAAGTCCGCCGCTACTTGCAGATGGTCGAGGAAGAGCTCTCCCGTATCGCTCACATTACCAAAATGACTCTGGGCTTTTACCGCGAGAGTGGCGCTCCGACGCCCGTGGACCTGGGCGAACTGGTGCGCGAGGTCGTTGCCCTGTATGAAGCCAAGCTGCGCGCCAAAAACATTCGCGTGCACGCTAACATTGCGGGTTCCCAGCTTATTCTCGGTTCCAAGGGCGAGCTGCGGCAGGTGATTGCCAACCTGGTGGCTAATGCGGTGGATGTGCTTCCTGACGGCGGCGTTATCCGCATGGTGACAAGCGATTCTGATGGCAGCGTGCAACTCCGCGTGCTGGACAACGGCCCCGGCATTCCCCCGGAGAACCTGACCCGTATTTTCGAGCCTTTCTTCACCACCAAGGCGGAACTGGGCACCGGGCTGGGGCTCTGGGTTTCGCGGCAGATCGTGGAAAAGCACGGCGGCACTATCGCGGTGGAAAGCACACCCGGCGGCACCTGCTTCACCATCTCACTTCCCTCCGCCACGCAGCTTTCACGCGCCTCCTAACTCCATCATTCTTCAACTGCAGTCGCCCGGCGCCGCATCTGGAGCGGGCGGTTAAGCTTGCCTTAATATGCTCCCCGCTAGAGTAGCGGTTCTTGGAGGGGGGACGTGCATCGAGCGGCAAACCTGGTTCTGATCTGCAGTGTGGCCCTGAGCTGGGCTTGGGGGCAAGAGCCATCGCAGTCAAGCCCTGTGCCATCGGCGCCGTCAGCGGCGGTCCAGGCGGGCAGGAATCCTTCTGGCCTGCTGCCGCCAAGAAGTTCGCTGCAGGGCGTGTTGGGCATGGCCGCGAGTGTGAAGCCGCAGGCCTCGTCCGCCCAGGCGGATGCGCAGAACACGCAAACGGATAACGCGCAGCCGCAGCAGCCTCCTGCTCCCGGGACTGCAGGTGTGGGAGCGCAATTGGCGGAGCCGGGGGCTCCGGGGCAAACCGGGCCTCCCGTCACCATCACTTTCCAGGATGCGCTGGCTCGGGCGAGCAAAAATTACGCCCAGTATCTTTCCGCTGTCACCGACGCCAAGGTGGCTAACGAGGACCGGGCCCAGGCGCGGGACGCGATGCTGCCCTCGCTGAACTACTCCCAGCAATACTTAGGAACCCAGGGAAACGGTAAGATTGCCAGCGGGCGCTTCGTCACCAACGACGGCGTGCACGTGTATCGCGTGTGGGGCGTAGTTCATCAGGAACTTCCCGCCGGATTCTTCACCCTTTCCCCCTACAAGCGGGCCGCCGCTGCTGCCGCCATCGCTAACGCCAAGGCGGAAATAGCCCGCCGCGGCCTGACCGTCACGGTTACCGGACTCTACTACGGCCTGATTGTTGCCCAGCGCGAGTACGCCACCGCGCAGCAGACATTCGACCAGGCGCAGCATTTTCTGAAAATCAGCCAGGATCTGGAGCGGGGAGGAGAAGTAGCGCGCAGCGACGTGATCAAGGCGCAGTTGCAGTTCCAGCAGCAGAATCAGGCGTTTCAGGAAGCGGCGCTGGCCATGAGCAAGGCGCGGCTCGACTTGGCGGTGGTGCTCTCGCCTAACCTGGACCTGAATTTCAACCTGGTGGACGACATGGACCAGGCGCCTGTTCTGCCTCCCTTTGGCGAGGTGGAAACCATGGCGGCGCATGAAAACCAGGACGTGCGCGCGGCGGTGCAAGCCTTGAAGGCGGCGCAATCGGACGTTAACATAGCGCGCGCCGGATTTTTCCCGACGCTGACCTTTGACGGCGTGTACGGCATTGAAGCCAACGCCCTGGCCTTGCGCAGCACGGTGGCGGCCGCCAAGGAACTTGGCCCTCTACCCAATCCGGGATACTTCATCACCGCCGCGCTGAACGTGCCGGTATGGAACTGGGGGGCCACGCTCAGCAAGCTGCGCCAGGCCGAGTATAAGCGGCAGCAGGCAAAAGTGGAGCTGTCGCAGGCGCAACGGCAGGCGCTCAGCAGCCTGTATTCCTTCTACAATGAAGCCACCGTATCGCGGGCCGAAGTGCAGGGGCTGCGCCAGGCAGCCGACCTTGCCGCCGAAAGCCTGCGTCTAACTACTTTGCGGTACCAGGCCGGGGAGGCGACGGCGCTGGAGGTAGTGGACGCGCAGAATACGCTGGCCACGGCGCGCAACGCTTACGTTAGCGGACAGCTGAGGTATCGCACCGGCCTGGCCACGCTGGAGACTTTGACGGGCAAATTCTGAATGATAGCCAGGAATCAACAACTTACAAAAACAACCCGGCGCACCGTGGCCGCGTGTGTGGCCGCGCTGCTGGCGCTCATTTCCTTCGGCTGTTCCGGAAAGGAGAAGGAGAAAGAACCAGTGGTGAACGTGGAATCGGCGCTGGTGCAGCGCGCCCGGCTGGAACGCACGGTCACCGCCGAGGCGATCGTCTTTCCCCTGCACCAGGCGGCCCTGGTTCCCAAGATCAGCGCGCCGGTGGAGAAGTTTTATATTAACCGCGGCAGCCATGTGCGCCAGGGACAGCTTCTGGCGGTGCTGGAGAACAAGGATCTGAGCGCGGCGGCGGAGCAGAGCAAGGGCGAATTTGAGCAGGCGCAGGCGGCTTATGAGACCACCACGGCCGCCAGTGTTCCGGAAGAGGTAAAGAAGGCGGAACTGGACGCCCAGGCAGCCAAGCAAAACCTGGAAGCCGAG
>DASSQB010000298.1:0-11106 GCA_035702725.1 Terriglobales bacterium
ATGGTCTAAGCTCACCGTGAACCCGCCAGCGTCTTCCTCCACCGTCATTTCCCTGCTGGGAATTCCTTTCGATGAGAATTCCTCGTACTTGCGCGGGACCGCCCACGCCCCGGCGCAAATCGTGGAGGCCCTTCATTGCGATTCCTCCAACCTGTGGACGGAAAACGGCACGGACCTTGAGGGCAAGATTCACGATACGGGCAGCCTGCAGCTTCCCTCCGGCACTCCTGCGGCATTTGCCGCCATTGAGCGGGGCGTGGCCGAGCAACTGCGCCGAGATGCGCGGCTTATTGTGCTGGGCGGCGACCACTCCATTACTTATCCGGTGATGAGGGCTTTTGCCGCGAAATTTCCCGATCTGGAGATCATGCACTTCGATGCTCACCCCGACCTCTACAACGAGCTTGGTGGCAACCGCTTTTCTCACGCCTGTCCCTTCGCCCGCGTAATGGAGGAAAAGCTGGCCTGTCGTATGGTTCAGGCTGGCATTCGGACCATGAATGGCCATCAAAAAGAGCAGGCCCGGCGCTTTGGTGTGGAGGTGCTGGAGATGAAGGACTTAGGGCGCTGGCCCCGGCTGGAATTCGACGGGCCCGTCTATATTTCCTTCGATATGGACGTGCTCGATCCAGCTTTCGCCCCGGGCGTGTCGCATTGGGAGCCGGGTGGCATGTCGGTGCGCGAGGTTATAAGTGCCCTGCAATCATTGCGGGGGCGGATTGTAGGAGCCGACCTGGTGGAGTACAACCCGGGGCGGGACGCCTCCGGCCGCACCGCCATGGTCTGCGCCAAGGTTCTCAAGGAGATAGCGGCCCGGATGCTGGAAGGATAATCGCCCCGGTTTCCCATTTTTGTCCTAGGGATTGCCAAATTAGGACATCAACTGCAAAAAAATTCACTTTCAGGCAAGGTGTTCGCGGATTTTGTGCACAGTTTTGGTCTGTGGTCAGGATGCTCGAGCCCTCCGTTATCGCCTGCCTCGAGCCGACCAAGCAGAAGTGCGATTTTCGACAAGATGTCCATGATTGTCATTGATTTGCAACGCTAGCCCAGAGGCCAACACAGGAACGCAGAGGAGCAAAGCAGGCAGTTACCGCAGGAGGGACAGGTGACTTAGGTACCGTTGCACCAGCTTTGGTGCGGCGATTGCAAAACCATTATTGCTGGATTTCGGGCTCCGAAATGACTCACTCGGAAGGGGCAGGACAGTGTGGATCAGTAAGTTACGCTGGGGCGTGTTGCGGCTGGTGACGCCCGTAGGGCCACGTTACGTGAGGCCCACGTTTTGGGAGCGGGTCTATCTGCTGTGGGTATTCCGCAATTTCACTGTGCTGCCGCAAAATGTGCTGAGCCGGCGAGCGCACACACTGATGGAAAACCTCTGCATGCGCCAGCATAGCGAATCGCACGGTTTCCTCTATGCCATTACCGACCAGCCGGTAATCGGCACCATAGAGCGCGTACCGCAGTTTGGGCTGGAGCAAACCCAAGCAGCCAGCGCCAAGAGGATGGCCGCTGCAGCCGGGCTCTCCGGACGAAGCTCCTAGCCGGGATTACTCATCATCACTGAACCGTAAGCTGTACCGCAGTCGAACTGTCCATTGGGCCGGCGTGTGCGTGGATCACGATGGTGTAAGTGCCGGAGGGCGTAGCCGTTCCCGCAAGCGGGGCCGCAGGAGTTGGCGCAGGGCTGTTGCTGTTCGTGGATTTAGCGCCGCTGCACGCCAGTAGAGATGAGAGTAGAACCAGCAGCGCAGCAAGCAGCCTTGCGCGTTTCTTGATGGCCGCCTTGGCCGGGATGAGTACCATCGCCAAGGGTAGCCAAAACCCATAGAGAGCCATGTTTCCACTTCCGATTCCCATCCAAGCTGAAGAGCCTGCAGTGGTTGTGATGGTGAGATTTGCAGTGAGGGTGCTGCCTGTAGCGACCGCCGCTCCCGGCGAAAAAGAGCAACTGGCACCACGGGGCAAGTTACTGCACGAAAACGACACGCTCTGGCCGGCAGCCGACGCAACTGGAGCAAAAGCCAAAACGTAGGAAGCGCTTTGCCCGGAGCTGACGGTTGCCTGCGATGGCGAGGCGATGAGCGATCCAACCGGCGAGGGCGCGGGATCAGCCTTCTGCTCCGCGAGACCAAACACGGTGTTCGCGGGGGTTCCGGTATTGAACTTGAACAGCTGATTGCCGGAAGTGAGATCAAAACGGATGACATCCGAGGTGCAGTAATCCGCAGCCCAGAAGGATGTGCCATCGTTGTCCAGAGCCAGTGAGGCCCAGCATTTCTCGCCGGAGGCAATGTAGGTCGCGACCATGCGCCCGGCCGAATCTAGATGCACAATATTCTCTAAATTGGCCACCAGCACGCCTCCATCGGGCAGAACCCGCAGCGCCAGGCCTTTCTTCAACGAGGAGGAAAAGGGAGGCAGTTGCTGCCCGTTGCAAGCATCGAAGCGAAGAACGGAAGACCCCTGGGAGGTGTAGAAGATGGTGCAGCCATCGGAGGCAAGGTCAATCCAGTCGCTTCCCTCCGCTTCGGTGGCTACTGTGTAACTGGCGGTAAGATTGCCGTAGGCATCGAACCGCAAAAGAGCGTGGCTGCATCCCGTCTCGCCCACATAGGCGTTGCCCGCGGAATCGAAGACAATTGATTCTGGTTTGCAGTTGTAACCGGAACCGAACGTGCCGAGCAGGGCGCCCTCAGGGTTGAATTTGCTGACGGTGTCGGCCGTGAAATTGGTAGCGTAGAGGTTGCCGGCGGCGTCGAATGCCATGCCGGTCATGGAGCCGCCCTGATTCGAGTTCAGTGTGTGCAGCAATGTGCCGGACTTATTAAATACGGCGATTTTTCCGCTGCTTACGCCAACAAATAAAGCCGGGTTGAGGCTCACAGTGACAGTTTGCGAGGCTGGGTTGGAAGTATTGCCCGCTTTGTCACTGGCTACGACGGATACATGAAAGCTGCCGCTGTTCACGTAGGTATGGGCGACGTTCGCCCCAGAGAGGTAAAAGCCGTCGCCAAAACTCACAAGAATGCTGACCGATTGGTTGGCGTTATCGCCGCAACTTGTGGAAACATTGACGGTTAGAGGCGCCGGGCCGCTGCCAGGAGATACTCCCAGCTTACAAGTTAATCTCGGCGTAGGAGGTGGAGGAGGCGGAGGAGGGGGAGGAGGGGGAGGAGGCGGCGCCGCCGTGGCCTTCACGACCTGAGAGGCGGAGCCCGTATTTTGATTGGAATCGGTGCCGGTTAGCACGACCGAAAACTTGCCGGCTTGGGTGTAGGTATGGGTGGCGGTTATTTGGGACTGCGAGGTGGTAAGGGGTGCTGACCCGTCGCCCCAATCCAGAGTCATCTCTACGATCGAATTTTGATCACCATTGCCAGGCGTACAACTTCCCGATGCCATGACGGGAAGGGGAACAGGGCCATTGTTCGGAGTTACCTTAAGGTTACAGGAGGGCGCGTGGCCATCTGCATGGCTGGAGACAGCTAAAGCAAAGACACAGACTAGAACTGCGGCGGCGGGCAGGCCAAGCCTCAGCTTCCGAGTCTTCTGCCACTTTTGTAGCCCCAGATCCGCGATCATGATGATAGCCCCAGGAAACAGCGCCATGGCGTATGCCGTAGTCAACTTGGGTGGCTGTCAGAAAAGCAGCTGACCCTGAGTAAGCGGACAAAGCCTGTGGAGCCACTTTATGAAACGGCTTCTCCACCCAGCAGCTTGGATAAGAGCAGGGGCGGGTTGGTTGCCGAAGAAGTCGCAGGAACTTTCCAAATTCGATCAGCGGAGCTTCCGGTTCCCGGGTGCGAGGTCAATCCGGCGCCGTTTTCATTTCCGGCCGTTTCGTCAAGGCACGGATACATATATTCCGGAAGAGCTGGCAATTTGTCGCGTATTTGTAAAATCCTTGTTACTAATCAGCAGGGAGCCAGCCGGAACCGCTTATTTTGATGCCGCGCTTGTCTAAGTCTTTCAAGAACTCACGGGCCGGGATGGACATTTCAGGCGGTTGGACGCCGCGGGCGCTGATTTCGCCGCGGGCAAGCATCTGCGCCGCCACTGAGATGGGGAAGCCGGTATCGCGGGCCACGGCGCTGAAAACCGGCCGGGTACTGTAGCGAGTGGTGGCGTCGAGAGTAAGGCGCCGCTTGCGGCCGGCTTTACTGCTGCCTTCGACCACCACACGCACCGTCTCGGCGTCGCGCGGCGGCGCGGTGCTGCCGGTGGCCCGGCTCTTCAGCAGTTGCTCCAGAAAGGCCCGCGGCGCCACCTGGCAGCCGTTTATCGCAATCGGCTCCTTTTCCAGCAGGCCCATGCTACCCAGCAGGCGCACGGTTTCGATCATTTGCGGGTCGTAATTGATCTTGAAGAAGACTTGGCGCACGCCCCGGCTGCGGAAACTGAGGGGCAGGGTGGCAACCTCGGAGTGAATGGAGTGGCGTACCACCAGCTTGCCGATGGGAGCAGGGAAAGTTACGGCTTCGGGATCGGAAAAGTTTTCCTGCTGGTGAAACTTGCCGCCCATGTAGTGCATGGGCGGAATGGTCAGCTCGTCGAGGATCGTGGCAATGGAGAAGCTGAAGGCTAGGGGATCAGAGGCGGCGGGGCGCAGTTCGCGAGCACCGTTATAGACCTTAATGGCGGTTATGCGCGGCAGTTGGTCGGCGAGGAAGCGGGCCATCACATTGGCAATGCCGGGAGCACTGCCGATGCCGAGAATGGCGAGCAAGCCGGCGCGGCGGAACTCAGAGCTCAGCTTCAGCTGCTTGCGCGTGGTGTAGAAGAGGCCGCCAAGGTCGAGGTAGTTCGCGCCCGCGGCCAGCGCCGCCTTCATCACGTCGAGATTCCAGTAATACTGAGTGCAGTTAAGGACGGCGACGGAGCCAGTGAGGAGGCGCACCGTCTCGGCAGTCTGGCGCACGTCGCAGAAGGCGTGGCGGGCTTTGCCGTTGCCGTATTCGCGGGCCGCTTGCTGGGCGCGCGGCTGGTCGTAGTCGGCAACGATAATTTCAGTGGCCTCATGCGAGCGGGCCAGATCGTAAAGCGCGGCGCGGCCCATCAGGCCGGCGCCCAGGACGACGAAGCGCATAGACGTTCTCCTTATCTTTCGCCCCGCTGGGGGCTTGGTTTTGTTCCGCTTCGACTTCCCCGGGCTTGCGCCCGGGGTTACATTTTTGCGCCGCTGCGCGGCTAAATTCGCTGCCGGCATCCCAGTTTCGCTCGGGAATGACGCCCAACAGCGGAGAGCGATTCGCGGGCGAGGGCGCCCGCGCCACAACACAGAATGTACTTGCGAGGGCAAGATGCCCTCGCGACAGCCGGCGGGACGCCGGCGCTACGACTTCAACTTGCGGCGGCGGTTTCCACCAGCTCAGCACCGAGTTCGGGCTGGCCTTCAGCGCGGGCCCGCAGGCGGTACCAGAGCACAATCGCAACCAGCGAAAAGACGAATATCACGGCGGAAATGGCGTTGATCTCCGGGGTCATGCCGCGGCGCAGACGCGACCAGATTTCCAGCGGCAGCGTATTGTCGCGGCCGATAAGAAAGAAGCTGACCGCAATTTCGTCCATGGACAGTGTAAAGATCAGCAACGCCGCGCCGATGATGGGCAGGCGCAGGTTGGGCAGGGTGACGCGCCAGAAAGTCTGCCAGTAGTTGGCGCCGAGGTCGAGCGACGCTTCCTCCTGAGCACGGTCGAGCTTCTGCAGGCCGGCAAAGATGTCGGTGGTGGCGACGGAAATGAGGGCGGTGCCGTGGCCCAGGGTGATGGTCAGCAGGCTCAGGTGCATGCCCATGCCGACGAACAGCATGAGCAGGGAAAGGCCGGTGATGATGCCGGGCAGAATCAGGGGCAGAAGAACGAGGCGGCGGAAGGCGGCCTTGCCCGGGAAGCCGGCGCGATCGAGCGCGAGGGCAGCGGGGATGCCAAGAAGCAGAGAAATAGCCATGGCGGCGAAGGCCACCATCAGGCTGTTGAGTACCGAGTCCCACATGGCGCCGTCGCCCAGCAGCATACGGTACCAGCTGAGGGTGAAGTCATGGGGCGGGAAGCCGCCTACGCCGCCGCCGTTGAACGAGTAAACGATGAGCACCACAATCGGCAGGTAGAGGAAGGCAAACACCAGCAGCGCGTAGAGAGCCAGCCAGCGCGGTCTGCGGGGGGCGGCGCTCACGCGAAGCTCCACTTCTTCTCCAGCCGTTCAGAGAGGAACAGCAGGCCGACCACGAGGAGCAGCATGCATAAAGAAATCGCCGCGCCCAGCGGCCAGTTGTAGGCAGCGCCGAACAGGCTGACCACGATGTTGGAGATCATGATGCCGCTGGGGCCGCCCAGGAGCAGGGGCGCGAGGAAGTCGCCCAGGCTGAGCACGAAGGCAAAGGTTGCGCCGGCAAGAACCCCGGGAATAGAAAGGGGCAGAATCACGCGGCAGAAAGTTTGCAGCGGCGAGGCGCCCAGGTCATGCGAGGCCTCCACCAGGTTGCGCGGTATGTGCTCCAGCGAGGCGTAAATCGGCAGGAACGCGAATGGCGTGTAGATGTGGGTCAGTGTGAGCACCACCGCGAACGGGCTGTAGAGCAGGAATTCCACGGGATGGCGTGTGAGGTGCACATATTGCAGCAGCGTATTGAGCACGCCATTGCTGCCCAGGATGGTCTTCCAGGCGTAGGCGCGCACCAGGTAGCTGACCCACAGCGGAATGATCACCAGTTGATAAAAGAGGTCTTTGCGCACGCCAGCGTGAAAGGAGAGGAAGTAGGCCAGTGGATAACCGAGGAGCAAGGCAAAGAGCATCACGCGGGCGGCAATCCACAAGGAGCGCAGCAGCGTTTCGAAGTAAACGTGGACGGTCAGCAGTTCGCGGTAGTTGCCCAGGTTCCAGGAATGGACGATGGTCTGCGCCGGGCTCACCGTCCAGAAGCTGTAGCAGAAGAGCAGGGCGTAGGGGACCAGCAGAAACAGGGCGACCCAGAGCAGCGGAGGCACGGTGACGGCGGTCTTGTAGGCGCGGGAGAACATCTAGGGCGTCGCCTCCGAGTCGCGCACTGGGATAGCGTCATTCACAGAGAACTCAAAATCGCGCTGCCCAGGGGAGGTGCCGTGGCTGGGCACGCGGACGGTCAGCTTCAGACCTTCGGCACACTCGACCTGCAGCAGGTCCGTGGCGCCGTGGAAAGACTGGGTGATGATGCGGGCGCGGAAGCGGACGGTCTCGCCGGAAGGATTGAGGGCTGCTGTCGTGCGGATGTGTTCCGGGCGCAGAGAGAATACCACCGGGCCATCGGCTGCCGAGGTACGAAACTCCAGCCCGTTGCAGCGGGCCAGCCCGCGTTCCACCTGGCAGCGCAGCAGATTGGTATGGCCGATGAACTGGGCGGTATAGGAAGTCGCGGGGCGGCTGTAGATTTCGTGCGGCGTGGCTACCTGCTCCAGGTTGCCGTTGCGCAGCAAGGCAATGCGGTCAGACATGACCATGGCTTCTTCCTGGTCATGGGTGACAAAGACAAAAGAGATGCCTACCTCGCGCTGGAGGGATTTCAGCTCCAGCTGCATCTGGCGGCGAAGATTAGCGTCAAGGGCGGAAAGCGGCTCATCCAGGAGCAGCAGGCGAGGCCGGTTCACCAGGGCGCGGGCGAGGGCTACGCGCTGCTGCTGGCCACCGCTGATCTTGGCCGGCTTGGAGGCGGCGAAGGCGGTCATCTTGACCATGGCCAGCGCTTCGTCTACGCGCTTTTCAACGTCATTCGCTGCGACTTTCTGAACGCGCAGGCCATAAGCCACGTTGTCGCGCACCGTCAAGTGAGGGAAGAGAGCGTAACTCTGGAAGACGGTGTTGACACGCCGGCGGTAGGGCGGGAGCAGGTCGAGGCGCTCACCGGCCATCCAGAGTTCGCCGGAGTCGGCGCGCTCGAAACCGGCAATCAGGCGCAGGAGAGTGGTTTTACCGGAGCCGCTTTCGCCCAGGATGGTGAGGAACTCGCCTTCGTCCACATGCAGGGAGATGGCGCGCAGGACCGCCAGTCTGCCGAAGCTCTTGGCCACCTCGCGGATGGAGAGCAGGGGCTGGGCGGCGGGTTGGGGCGTGGAAGTCATGCCAAAGGAGTCAGGAGTCGGGAGTCAGCGGGAGGGTGTCTGCAACGCGGTGGTGGCGGTCCTCTGACATCGTTTTTCAGCCGTCCTTACAGGGCTCAGATCTTTCTTGCAGACTTACCCGACACTAAAGTGGCGGGCTTTCAAACCGCCGCTCCCGCGGCGCGAGCGAAAAAGCAGGTCCTTCGCGGCGCTCCTTCGCAAGGCTCGGTCGCGCGGCTCAGGATGACAAATCAAGAACACTACGTTCGTCGCAGCTTCAGGACTCATATCTTTCTTGCCGATCTTACCCGCCGACGGGCTACTTTCGGTCGCTTACTGCGCGGCTTTTACCTCGTTCCAGATTTCGTTGTACTTGGCGCGGCGCGGCACATTTTGCCAGAAGTAAATGCGTTTCTGGTAGGCGTCCACATCATCGAGGTGCAGGTTCTTTTTTTCCTCCGGGGTCATGAACTGCGCCGCCTGCGGGTTGGCAGGGATGTACCCAGTGACGTCGGCGACCTTCTTCTGGGTTTTAGCTTCGATCATGAATTCCAGGAACTTGTAGGCCAGGTCCTTATTGTCGCTGGCTGAGGTGATCATCAGGTGATCAATCCAGCCGGTGGTGTTTTCCCGGGGAATGGTCTCGCCGATGGGAAAGTTCAGCTTGCGCAGCTGATTGGTCATGAGCGGCCAGCCCATGGCAGCGACAATTTCGTGATTCTGAAACAGGTTGGTGAGCTCGCCGCCGGTGGACCAGATCTTGCGAATGTTGGGCTTCAGGGCCAGCAGCTTGGCCTTCACGGCTTCCAGTTCCTGGTCGCTCAGGTTGTAGAGGTGGCTGGGGTCGGGCTTGTCGTAGCCCAGGACCTGCGCCGCCATGTAGACGGTGGAGAGCTCGTCCCAGACGGAGAGCTTGTTGCGGAATTTAGGATCCCAGAAAACGCTCCAGCTATCGGGAGGCTGCTTGAAAACCGTGGTGTCATAGAGCAGCGGGTTCGGACCCCAGGTAAAGGGGACACCGTAAACATTGCCGTTGACTTTTACCAGCGGCATGGAAGTGAGCTTCGGCGAAAGCTGCGCGTAGCTGGGGATGCGCGAAAGGTCGAGAGGCGCGGCCAGGCCGGCGGTCGAGATCATGGTCGCCACATCGCTGGACGGGGAAATCACGTCGTAGGTGCTGGCGCTGCCGCCGCGCAGTTTGGCCACCAGTTCGTCATCGGAGCCCATATAGGAGGCGGAAACCTTGCAGTGGTATTGCTGTTCGAAATCGTGGACGTAAGAGGGGTCGGCGTAGCCTTCCCAGACCAGCAGGCTGAGCGTGGGCTCTTTTCTGGAGCAGGCGGAGAGAAGAAGGGTACCGACAAGCAGCAGCACAAGCCAGCAGCAACGCGAAACTCGCGTCATGGCGCACCTGCCGGCGCTTGGCCGGTGAATGCCGCCGCTTGGTGGACGACCTTGCCACCCACCATTGTCAGCAGCACCTGAGACTTGTTCGCCTGGTTGGCAGGCACTTTGAACAAATCCTGATTGAGAATAATCAAGTCGGCAACCTTGCCGGGCTCCAGCGAGCCTTCGGTTTTTTCACGATGGCCGGCGTAAGCGGCGCCCAAAGTATACGCTTCGATAGCTTGCGGCAACGTGATGCGCTCGCTGGGCACGAAGCCACCGGCGGGCGTGCCTTCGGCGGTCTGGCGAGTAAGCGCGGTCTGCACGCCGGGCCAGGGATTGAGCGTAACTACCGGCCAGTCGCTGCCGAAGGCCAGGTGTCCGCCCGAGGCCAGGATGCTGTGCCACACCCAGGCACGGGTGGTGCGCTCGGGGCCGATATTGGGCGACCAGACCTTCAGCGTGTCGGCGTTGGGATAGGCGTGCAGAGGCTGCATGCTTGCGATCACACCCAGCTGGCCGAAGCGCGGGATGTCGGCGGCGCTGATGGTTTCGATGTGCTCCACGCGGTCGCGCAAGTCTTTCGCGTTATTTCCCTGGTAGGACGCCTTATAAGAATCGAGCGCGAGCCGCACCGCGCGGTCGCCGATGGCGTGGGTGAAAACCTGGAAGCCGCGGCCGTTAAGCTCGGCGACGGTCTGCTTGTATTTGTCAGGATCCCAGAACAGCTTGCCGCTTTGGCTGGGATCGTCGCTGTAGGGCTGAAGCATGGCGGCGGTGTGCGATTCGACCACGCCATCGAGAAAAAACTTGACGGCGCCGCCGGAGATCCACTCGTCGTGATATTTGGCGCGAGCTTGCTCCAGCTTGTTGATTTCCTCCGTGGTCAGTTGCGGCGGGCGCGCAATGTCGCTGACGTAAAAGCGCAAATTGAGTTGCCCTCGTTCGCGCAGTTCATTGAGGAGATCGAGGTAAGCGAAGTCACCGCCGGCGCTGTGCACGCGCACCAGGCCAGCCTTGTTAGCCGCGGCCATGCCCTGGCGCAGAGCCTGCAGGCGCTCTTCGCGCGAGGGCTGGGGTATGACGCGCTGCACCAGTTCCGCCGCGGCATCTTCCTTCAGTGCGCCGGTGGGCTCGCCCTGGGCGTCGCGGACAATCTTGCCGTTGGGCGGGTCAGGCGTATTGCGGGTGATGCCCGCGGCGGCGAGCGCCTTGCTGTTGGCCCAGTAGGTGTGACCGTCGTAGCCCTCCAGGAACAAGGGGCGGTCAGGCACCACCTCATCCAGATATTTTTTGTGGGGAAGCGCGGATTTGCCGAAGACGTCGTAGGACCAACCCCGGCCGAGAATCCATGGGTCCTTGGGATGGGCGGCGGCAAATTTCTTGACTGCTTCCTGGATGCCGGCGATGGTCTTCACGTCCTCCACGTTGATGCGCGCAAGGCTGAGGGAGCCATCCATGAAGTGAATGTGGCAATCCGTGAAGCCGGGGAGAACGAGCCGGCCGCCGGCATCAATAACGTGCGTGGAGGCTCCGCGGTACTTCTCGATCTGCGCCGCCGTGCCAACGGCCACGATGTTGCCGCCGCGAACCGCCAGCGCTTCGGCCCAGGGATGGCGCGAGTTCACCGTGTAAACACGGGCGT
>DASSQB010000299.1:0-3643 GCA_035702725.1 Terriglobales bacterium
GACAAAGACAGCAACTACCGCATGGTGCGAGAGACCCTGCTCACCCTGGCGCCAATTCCTTCCGATCATGTATTCCGCATGCACGCTGAGGACACCGACGCCGCACGAGTGGCTGAGCAATATGAGCAAACAGTGAGAGAATTTTTTGGGTTGAAGCCGGAAGAGTTGCCGCGCTTCGACCTGGTGCTGCTGGGCCTGGGGCCAGACGGGCACACTGCCTCGCTGTTTCCTGGAAGCGCCGCGCTGCACGAGCATTCACGCCTGGTGGTGGCAAACTGGGTGGAAAAGTTCGGTGACTACCGGCTTACTTTCACGGCGCCTGTGATCAACAACGCGGCAGAGGTGATGTTCCTGGTGAGCGGCGCGGAGAAGGCCCCCGCCCTGCAGGCAGTGCTTTACGGCAATACATCCGCCGAGGAATTTCCTGCCAAGCTGATCCAGCCGCGGAATGGCCGGCTGATTTGGCTGGTGGATCGGGCTGCCCTGCCAGCGAGCCAGCAGTCCAAGCCGGCCTGAATCCTGCTAACTCAAGCGGGCGCGGCACAGCCGTAGAATGGCGGCCCGCTGATTGTCCCGCACCAGAACGAACTCAAAACCGTGGGCAAATCCGTTCAAGTTACGCACCGCGGCATAGACCCGGATCCCGCTAGCCACTTCGAGGTTCACTACTTCTCCCACGCGCAACTGCTGCGACATGGTGGCCCCCAGTCCGCCTTCGCTCAAGCTATGGCAGCGTCCGGAAATCAGCACGGGAGGCGAACCCTCCCAGTAAAGGATGGCGGTAACCGGCCGGTTGACTTCAAAGCGGGGGAAGCGGCGCCGGCTTGAGTATTGGACAAGGCCTTGGTCAGTATTGTTGAGCATCTCCCACTCCGGCCAGACTTCCTTTGAGTGGACAAAGCGCGCTGCGGACCGCGTCCACCCTCTGCGTGTGCCCTTGTTCAACTGTAGCCGTGGGCACCGCAGGAGTAAACGGGCGGAGCAGTTACGAACGTCCATTAGACCTATGGAGAGGGTGTCCGGACGGACACCACCACACAGGACCTTTCAGGTCACCAAAGTCACATCGAAGGCGGCCCGCCGGGGCCAGGCGTAGGGCCAGGCTCGGGAAGGACGTCGGGTCCGGTGCCTGGTTCCGGCTCGGGACTGGGTTCCGGATTGTGCACTGGGCCGGGGCTGGGGTCGGGTTTCGGCGGAAGAGGAAGGCCGGGAAATGGCGAGGGACCACGCAATACAGCCATATCGCCAGATGGGGGCATGGGGCAGGAGGTTGGCGGCCCAGAGATTTTGTTTCCCGAAATCACCGCCATCCCTGGGGAAGCGGGAGTAGAATTCTGCCGACAATTTGAGTCCGAGGTGCTGCCGTGGTCATTGCATCGGAACTGCGCGACGGCATGGCCGTTCGTATTGAAGGCCAGGTTTTCAAAGTGCTGGAAGTGGAGGTCAAGGCTGGGGGCGGCCAACTGGGAGGCGTGGTCAAGACCAAGCTGCGCAACGTGAGCAGCGGCCGTTTTTGGGAACCCCATTTCCGCCCCGATGAGCGCCTGGACGATCTCGAACTCGAACGGCAAACCATGGAGTTCATTTACAGCGATGCCGATAGCTGTGTCTTCATGAATCAGAACACCTACGAGCAGATCGAGGTGCCGCGTGCTGTAGTGGGAGCGGTGGAAAAATTCCTGGAGCCGGGAGTGCGCGCCGGTGTGGAGTTTTTTGACGGACAGCCCATCAGCATTGAACTGCCGCCCGTGATCGAGGCGCGCGTGGCTGAAACCGCGCCTCCCATCCACTCCGGCCAGGACAATACCTGGAAATTCGCCAAGCTCGAAAACGGGGTAGAGATTCAGGTGCCGCTTTTTGTGGGGCCGGGTGAAATCGTGCGCGTGGACGTCAAGACTGGCCGCTACCTGGAGCGCGTGCGTGAGAAAAAGCGCAGCGCGTGAACGCCAGTCGCCAGCCGCCGTTTGTCCGGACAGCCCGCCTCTGCAATTAGAGCTGGTTTAGAGCAATTTGCAGCCCAGCAGCAACAGCGTCGTTCCCAGCACCGGGCGCAAGGCCTTTTCCGGCACCCGCGCGGTCATTCTGCTGCCCAACCACACTCCGGGGATAGAGCCTACCAGAAGCTCCCCCAGCAGGCGCGTATTAATGCTGCCCATTCGCAGGTGGCCCAGGGCGGAGATTCCTACCAGCAGGAGTGCGTGAACAATATCGGACCCCACCATGCGCTTCAGCGGTGTGCCCGGGTACAGGACTACAAGGGAGGCAATAATAAGGCTACCGCTGCCGACGGACGTGACGCTTACTAAGAAGCCAACCACCAAACCTGCCAGAGTGGTCAGCCAGACACGCCGGGGTACGTCCGCCTGGTCCAGCGAGGGTGGCGCCGCCCGGGTGCCGCGGAGAGCGCGCCAAAACAGGCTGAAGGCCACGACTACCAGGGCGACGCCCAGCATGCGTAGTATCAGCCGATCCAGGTTGTGAGTGCCGGAGGCATGGAAATGCGCCAGCAGCGACAGCCCAAGCAGCGCTCCGGGAATGCTCCCCAGCGCCAGCCGTTTGACCAGGGCTAGATCTACCGTCTGCTGCCGCCAGTGCACCAGGGCGCCGGCAGACTTGGTCAACGTGCTCCAAACCAGATCGGTGCCCACCGCTATCATGGGTGGGGCCCAGCCCAGCAGGATCAGCAAAGGCGTGAGCAGTGCTCCCCCGCCGGTTCCGGTCACGCCCACCAGAAAGCCGACAATCAAACCGAGAACTGAGACCCTGAAATCCATGTCCTACTCTTCTCCACGGCCGCGGAGCCGGCGGCGCTTTACGTTGGATGCTTCTCGCTAAGCAATGGCAACTAATGAAATCGAGTAAATATACATTGCCGAGACAAAACAGTGTGATGCGCTTCTGTTGTCCCGCACGTCAGTGTGCGGTGCTCTGCCGTGGCCGATGTTTCTTCTTGTTTGCTTCCAGAGGATAGACATCGCCGGCAATGTCGGCCAGGGAAGTGTTCTCCAGGATGTGAGCAGCAGCGTTGCGCACGTCCATGAAAACGCTGTACAACCGGCGGTGCGCTTTGTCGCTGTCAATCAATTCCTGCAGGCCGGCGCCATCGGCAAACGGCGCCAAAGGGCCATCAATGGTGCGAATGACTTCGCTCAGAAATATCTGGTTAGGCGGGCGCTTGAGATGATAGCCGCCTTTGGCTCCGCGTACGCTCTCCACCATGCGCGCATTCTTCAGTTCCAGGAGGATCAATTCCAGAAATTTTTCCGGCAGGTTCTCCTCGTAAGCGATGTCACGAATGCGGATGGCGCCCTCGCGGTAGCGCCGGGCCAACATCATCAACGCCTGCAGGGCATACAGACCTTTCTGTGAGACTCTCATCGCAACGCCAGCGTTACTGCAAAAACTGATACTCTATCATCTTAGTAGAGATAATTAAAATGGGAGTTTTTCGATCAAAGGCTCTGATTTGCCGCCTTTCTGAGGCGGACTGGAGCCAGGTCGTTGAGGCCAGGTATTGTCACGGGATTGTACTGGTGAGGAATTTGGGAACAGGGGACAGCGCGAAATGTAAAGATTTTGCATTCTCAAAGGGCTGATTTTGGCCGCCCATGGCGGCATTGAGCGCTCAAACGCTGATAATGAC
>DASSQB010000300.1:0-2884 GCA_035702725.1 Terriglobales bacterium
GCGCCTCCTGATGATGGGACGGAAGAACCGCTGGAGCGGCGCGCGCCCGACGGCATCTCCAGCCTGTGCGGGCTGCCCGCCCTGACCGTGCCTTGCGGCTTCAGCAAGGAGAAGCTGCCCTTCGGGATCCAGTTCCTTGGCCGGGCATTGAATGACCAGGCGGTGATTGCCGCAGCGCATCGTTTCCAGGCCCACACGGATTGGCACCTGAAGCGGCCGCCGCTGGCGGCGAGCTGAGAGGAGAAGGGTTGCGGAAAATAAGGATCATTGATTCGCACACCGGAGGAGAGCCCACGCGGCTGGTGATCAGCGGCGGGCCGGAACTGGGGCAGGGGCCATTGGCGGAGCGGCTGCTGCGGTTCCGCTCGGAATACGATACGTTTCGCTCGGCGGTGGTCAACGAGCCGCGGGGGTCGGACGTGATTGTAGGCGGGCTATTGTGTGAACCGGTGGACCCGTCGTGCGCCGCCGGTATCATCTACTTCAATAACGTCGGCTACCTGGGCATGTGCGGGCACGGCACCATCGGGCTGGCGGTGACCCTGGCATATATGGGGAAGATCAAGCCCGGCCAGCATCGCATCGAAACTCCCGTGGGGACGGTGTCGGCCGAGCTGCACAAAGACGGGCAGGTCACGGTGAACAACGTGGCCAGCTACCGGCTGGCGGCGAACGTGGCGGTAGAGGTTCCGGGATACGGCCGCGTGCAGGGCGATGTAGCGTGGGGCGGCAACTGGTTTTTTCTGGTGCGCGAGCACAGCCTGGAGATGACGCTGAAGAATGTGGAGGCGCTGACCAGCTTCGCCTGGGCGATTCGGCAGGCGCTGACAGCGGGGGGCATCACGGGCAAGGGCGGGGCGGAAATTGATCACGTGGAGCTGTATGGGAGGTCGCACCTGCCAGGGGTTGACAGCAAAAATTTTGTGCTGTGTCCGGGCAAGGCCTACGACCGGTCGCCCTGCGGCACGGGCACCAGCGCCAAGATGGCCTGCCTGTACGCCGACGGCAAGCTGCGCGAAGGCGAAGTGTGGAAGCAGGAGAGCATAGTGGGCAGCGTGTTCGAGGGGACCATCCGGGTGAAAGATGGGCAGGTTTATCCCAGCATAAAGGGTTCGGCTTTCGTGAACGCCGAGGCCGACTTGATTCTGGATGAACGCGACCCGTTCTGCATGGGGATTCGGGCTTATTAGCGGCGGAAGCGCAAGCTGTTTCCCATAGTATGCAAGTGTCGGCGCATGGCACGGTTGGGCGGATACAACATGTCGTTACCCGTGGTATATTCGCTTTTTTGTAAGTAGGCGTCTGAATTATTGGCTATGGCTTCTGAACTCACTTCCAGCCTCGCAATCCCCCGCCAATCACTGACTTCTGCCGTAGCGGAAAAGCTGCGCGAGCAGATTATCCGGGGAGAAATTCCGGAAGGGGCGCAGCTGCGGCAGGATGCCATTGCCAACCAGTATCAGGTGAGCCGCATTCCGGTGCGGGAAGCGCTGCGGCAGCTGGATGCCGAGGGGCTGATCACCATTGTGCCCAACCGGGGAGCGGTAGTGCCGGCGCTTTCGCCGGAAGATGTGGAGGAACTGTTCACCATCCGCGCGCTGCTGGAGCCGGAGGTGCTGAAGCTCTCCATTCCCGAGCTGACGGAAGAAGACTTCGCGAACGCGGATGCCATTTTACGCAACTACGTGGACGAGCTGAAACGGGAACAGCACGTCTCCGCGTGGGGACGCTTGAACTGGGATTTTCACTCCATTCTGTATTCGCGGGCGAACCGGCCGCACATGATGAACATCATCCGTAACGTGAACGCGAAGGGCGAGCGCTATACGCGGCTGCAGCTCTACCTGACCCACGGGATGAAGCGGGCCAACCGCGAGCACCATGAAATTCTCCAGCTTTGCCGCAAGCGGGAGGTGAAGGGCGCGTGCGAATTGCTGCGCGAGCATATCCTCTATGCCGGGCAGTCGCTGAAGCAGGTGCTGCAGGAGCGACGATCAGCGAGCAGCGCGGCGCCGCGCGGACGGAGCCGCAATCTCAACTCGCCGTCCGCGTAGCGGCGGCGCCGTCAGTCCCTCTCTATATCTCCCTGGAAGCCAGAGGCGCGCGCTCCCAACGCACGCCCATCGCCGGGTTAAGGTATGAAAACCATGCCGCGCGTCGGACCGCCGCTGCTCACCGCAAAGGGCGAGCCTGGGATGGGCGTAAGCGTCCCCGTGCTCGAGTCCAGAGTGAACCCTGCCATTTCTCGAGGCACGATGCTGATGAACACGAATTTGCCCTGAGGGTCCACGGCAATGGATGACGGCTGGGAATTGGTCCCCAACGGGGTCGGTGCGCCAACCGCCGCCATGTTGCCGGCCGAGTCAATGGTAAACGTGGATAGGGTATTGCCTCCGGTATCGCCGACAAATACGAACTTGGCGCTGCTGGACTTCCCCGCTACGAGTGGTGGGTCGATTGCTACCGGTGCAGGTTGGGTGCCACTGGCGAATGGTGATCCGGAAACGGCGGTCAGTGCGCCGCTCGTCGAATCCAGCGAGAACACGGAGACATTGTTCGTCCCCTGGTTGGCTACGATCACAAACTTCCCGTCCGGGGTAACTCGTATCCCTTGCGGGCTATTGCCGCCGCTAGGGACAACCTGCGGCGTTCCCACGGCACCGGTCGGGGGGTCTCGCGTCAATCCAACAATCTCTCCTCCCGAAGTTCCGTCACAGGTAACGCCCAGCCAGGATCCCGAAGGAGCTGCGGCGAGACCATGCGGTGTACAGGGAAGCGTAATAGCCGGAGTCTTCTGCGTTAGAGCAGCGTTAAAACCGTTGATGGTGAATTGGAACAGCTGGGCGGCATTACCGAAAACATAGAGACAGCATGACGATCCCGA
>DASSQB010000301.1:0-10328 GCA_035702725.1 Terriglobales bacterium
TGAAGGCGTGCTCGAATTGGACCGGGTGCGCATTCGGCGCTCCGGGAACCACTACTTCGCTGACGTTTCGGTGGGCCTGGGTCGAAACCTCACTTTTCAGCGTTCGGAGCAGATGGCGCACTCGGTAAAGGCGGCGGTGCACCGCGTACTGCCGGAAGCCGACGTGATGGTGCACTCCATACCTCAGGCGCACGGCGGAGAAAATATTTTTGACCGTATTCGCGCCGTGGCCATGCGCAACAACCTGAATGTGCACGACGTAAGCGTGCAGGACCTGCGGGGGAAGCTGCACGTGGAACAGCACCTGGAACTGGACGAGCAGCTCAGCCTGCTGCAGGCGCATGACCGGGTCACGACTCTGGAATCGGAAATTCGCGACGAAGTGCCGGAGATCTCATCCATCCTCACCCACATTGAAAGCGAGCCCTCGACGATCGAACCGGGAGACGAAATTGGAGAGAATCGTGATCTTGAGCGCAGGCTCAAGCGAATCGTCAGGGATTTCCGGGAAGTGCTTGATTTACATGATATTCAAATCAAACGAGTCCGCGGGCGGCTCTACCTTTCCTGTCACGTAACCATGTCCGATAATCTGCCTCTGTCGCAGGTACACGATGTCATCACCGAGCTGGAAATCCGCTTCAAGCAAACGGCGCCGCAACTGTTCCGGGTGCTCATCCACCCCGAACCTCAGACTGACAACACGAGATAATTCGAAATGACGATGATCACCGCTGTGGCCAAGTGGACCGATAACGAGCGTTTCCTGGGAGAGGCATCCAGCGGTCACGCTGTGGTGCTCGATGCCGCCAAAGAGAAAACTGCCAACAGTCCGATGGAGTTGGTGCTGATCGGTCTGTGCGGCTGCACTGCCACGGACGTGGTAAACATCCTGCGCAAGAAGCGCGAGCCCTTTACTTCCTTGGAGGTGCGAGCGGCAGCGGAGCGTGCCCCCGAACCACCCACCGTGTACACCTCCATCAAACTGACCTACCGCGTGGGAGGCCACGTCTCTAAGAAGGGCATGGAAGATGCTGTTCGCCTCTCCAAGGAGAAATATTGCTCGGTTTCGGCCATGCTGCAGAAAACAGCAACCATCACCGCCATCATCGAATACATCTGACAATTTAAAGCGACGTTCTGGTACTCTTGAGCGTCGCATCCCTCTATGAAAAGCCCGATCATCGTTTTTACCCAACCCGGCTGACCGCCCTGCCGAACCGTAAAGGCCTACCTCTCGGCGAGGGGTATCGAGTTCGAGGAGCGCGACGTCAGCAGCGATGCCAACGCAGTTCGGGAACTGGTGGAAACCTACCAGAGCCGCTCTACGCCCACGCTGGTCATCGGGCAGGAGGTGATGATCGGCTTTGACCCCGACCGCCTCGACGAACTTCTTGCCGGCTAAAGCGCATACTCTCCGCGGTTATCTTTACATCGCGGCGGCCGCGCTATGCTTCGGCATCTCCGCTACCCTGGGGCGGGCCGCCTTCACCGGACGCCTGCTGGCCGGGCAGGGGTTGCGCTCCATCGAGCCGGTGATTCTGGCCCAGACGCGGGCTACATTTTCTTTCCTGCTCCTGGCGCCTTACTTATTGTGGCGTCGCGGGCGTGAGGGAATGGCGGTGCCGCGCGCCGATTTTGTCCGCTGCCTGGTAGTGGGCGTGCTGGGCGTGGCCGGGTCCAACTATCTCTACTATTTCGCGATCCAGAAGCTCAACGTTGCCGTGGCCATCATCCTGCAGTACACGGCGCCGGTCTGGGTACTTTTATACATGGTAGCCCGCGGGCGGCAGCGGGCCACCGGACAGCGGGTCAGTTCGGTCGCGCTGGCCGTCGTTGGCTGTGCCTTGGCCCTCGGAATAGTTCGGGCTGGAAGCTTTAACTTGAACAGTTGGGGCCTGGCAGCAGCGGTGGCGGGAGCGTTCACTTTCGCCTTCTACAACATCGCCGGGCACAACCTGCTCACGCAGCACGATCACTGGCGCATCCTCGTCTATGTGTTGTTGGGATCAGCACTGTTCTGGTTGCTGGTGAACCCGCCCTGGAAAATTGCTGCTGCCCGCTACACCGCTGCCGAGTGGCTGTTCCTGCTGATATTCGCCGTGATCTCATCCCTGGTGCCGTATCTGTTTTATTTCGCCGGCCTGCGCCATCTGGATGTCACGCGGGCCATCGTCACCAGCTGCCTGGAGCCGGTGTTCTCGATTCTGATTGCGGCCCTTGCCCTGGGAGAGTTGGTGAGGCCGGTGCAGGTGGCGGGAATTACTCTGGTGCTGGTGGCAACGGTGCTGGTGCAGCTGCCCACCGCAACCGATGCAGAGTCCGCTATCCTTGAACCTGTGGAATAGCGGACTCCGCTGCAGACGCGAGAGAGGAACTCTATTTCAGAGCGAAGGAATGCGCGCTGCGCAAGGCGGCTCTGGCCGGGCGCAAAGGAGAAACGACCTTCATCTGCTCCCAGTCATAGGCAAATTCTTTGCCGCAATCCAGGCAGACTACATAAGTGCCCGTAACTCCGGCCGCGACCGAGCGCTGTTTCAAAATTTTGCTGCTGATTGGGAAACTGTAATGGCGGTGACGGCAACCGAAGAACACATCCCACAGAGCCGAGAACAGATCCCTGAGAAGCGAGAACATATCCCTACCCCCTGGCCGGGACGCAAAAACCACAGCTATGGCCCACAGAACCTTTCAGCTACTTAGATTCAGCTCTGAAACAAAAGGTTCGTAATCTCCAACGTTTCCCGGAAACCCTTGCAGGACAGGCATCTAGGGGCAGACACGGGCTGTCGTGGCGGCATAGAAGGGCGTCATTCTGAGGCGCTTTAGCGCCGAAGCTTCCTGTGAGCATCCCGAACTGTCCCAACCTAACACCGGAGATCCTTCACGGCTGAAGTCGTTCAGGATGACGCCACCGTTAACTTGATCGGTGACCTATAGGTCCCGCCGACGGAAGCGGCGGACGGCCAAAAGCAATGCCAGCGCCGAATACACACCGGCATAGGCGACCATGGTGGAACTGGGCAGGGAAGCGGAACTGAAGGGAGAAAAGTTGAGCACATTCGCCAAAGGCGACTGCATGTCGTTGGCGGCACGCCGCCATAGCGCTTCGCTGGGCATGAGCACGCTGGCCACAATTCCCACGTAAACGGCGCTGGTAGTGTTAGTGACGGCGCCGATCTGCTCAATCCAGCCGCCCAGAAAAGCCAGTCCCACCAGGCCCAGCGCCAGCACGCCGTTGGTCAGAGTCGAATAATGTGTTCCGAAAAAGAAAGTAATGGAGAGCAGCAGCACGCTCTCCAGCCACATCAGGGCGAAACCCTGAGGCACGTGGCGCGCCGTCACATGCGCCATGATGTAAGTGATGGCGTTGATGCCGCCTACCAGCAGCGCCAGGTACGCCGTCATCATGCCGGCAAAGCCCATCCACTTGCCCAGCAAGATCTGCCAGCGCGGCAGCGGCTTGGTGGCCACAGCCTGGATGGTGCCGGAGGCAATTTCCCCCGAAAGCGTGTCCACGGAGACGAGCACAGTCATCACCACGGTCAGCAGGTCAATCGCGTAAAGGCCTACCATCAGCATGGCGCTCGGGATTTGCTTTAAGAGGATGGGATTGATTCTGCTGGACCGCAGATCTTTCATCTGATAATGCAGGCCGGTGCCGAACAGGGCAAGGAAGGCCAAACCGGCGGCCAGCGCCATCCAGAGAATTTTCTTTCGCGCCGCCTCACGGAACGTTACCCCGGCCATGATCCAGACGCCCACTACAGTCCTCCGTCGTTCCCCACGATCTCGAGAAAACGTTCTTCCAGCGAAGGCCGCTGCGGCGTGAACTCGTAGACCTCGGCTCCGCAGCTCACAAGGTAGCGCAGGAGGTGCGGGAGGACTTCGCGCGAGCCAACAGACATGGTGAGTTGGTGGTCCTGCAGACTAACCGACGAGGCCCACTGCTTTACCCCTGCAGCCATTTCCGCGGTCAGGTTGTCGGCGCGGACTTGCAGCGTGGTTTGCCCTTCCAGCAGGGAATTAAGCTCGCGAGTTTCGATCACCTCGCCGTGCTTGATGAAAGCCACGCGGTCGCAGGTGATTTCGACTTCGCTGAGCAGGTGGGAATTGAGGAGCACGGTGGCGCCGCGCTGGCGCTGTGCCTTGATGATGTCGCGCACCAGGCGGCGCCCGGCGGGATCCAGGCCGGAAGTGGGTTCGTCCAGAAAAATCAGTTCCGGGTCATTGAGCAGAGCTTGCGCCAGGCCAATGCGCTGCAGCATGCCCTTGGAAAAATCGCGCAGACGTTTGTGGGCGTGCTCGCTCAAGCCCACAAGTTCAAGCAATTCCGGGACCTTCTGCCGCAGGCTGGCGCGTGACATGCCGTAAAGCCGCCCATGCAGGCGCAGCAATTCGGCGGCGGTGAGCCAGTCGTAAAAGCGGAAATGTTCAGGCAGGAAGCCAATTTTTTGGCGGGTACTCACGTCCCCCGCAGGATGCCCCAGAACCATGGCTTGCCCGCGCGTGGGCGTCACCAGGCCGAGCAGCATTTTCAGGGAAGTGCTCTTGCCCGCTCCGTTCGGTCCCAGGAAGCCGAAGATCTCGCCGCGCTGGACCTCCAGAGTGAGGCTGCGTACCGCCACCTTGCCATCAAACACCTTGCGCAGACCGCGGGTAGCGATGGCAAGATCTGGCGCGGGCAGGGACAGAGTTTGCCCCCCAGTTGTGCTCGCGGATTCGTTTGCCGAAGTCATGGGATAACCGACTGGCTGCCTGGCTTTCTAGCTTGGACCAATCAGCCAGTTAGCCAGGTAGCTAGCCAGCTTAGTCCGTCAGCGAGGCTGCCAGGTTTAGCGCCTGGTTGGGGTCGCCGTGCCCGTTCATCGAGTAAATGATGCCATCCTTTACCCAGAGCAGGCTATAGCGATTGCGGTCGGACCGCAGCGAGATTAGAGTGCCGGTCACACCGTCCACGTTCACGGTCTGATAAGAGCTCACGTCACCCGGCACCGGCACCACCAGGGTCGAAGACCAATCCACCGTCTGGCAGAAGGAACGGGCCTCTGAGGGGCTCATGCCGGCCAATTCCAGGGCGGCTTCGGCCACTTGCGAAATGTTGAGGTTGGGAGGAACGCTAACGGTCGGGCTGGGCGCTTGGACCATAAAGACACAGTTGTCCGCGGCCTCAGGCTGGTTCGACGCGCCGTCCGACTGCTCCTGCGAGGGCGGGCCGTGGTGGACCATGCGCTCCGGGCAGTTGCCGTAAGCGGTCAATACCGTTTTGGGGATGTGTACCGCCACCAGCGCGCCATCAATCGAGGAGGGAAGCTGGATATCGGAACGCCCGGCCTCCTGCAGAATGGCCTGCATGCGGTCTCGGTTCAGCGTCATCTGGAAGGCGGCTTCGCCGTTGACCAGGATCTTCTGCGGTGTACCCAACTCGGTGATGGTGCGTACGTCAAAACCCGCCAGCTTGCTGGCCGCGACAGCACTGGGCTGCGGCTGCGGCTTGCCCGCATCCATAGTGACCACCACGTTGTCGGATATCAGCTGACTCAGCATCTTGGCTGTGCGCTGGTCGGTGCGGGTTTCGGTGGTTGAGGGATACACCGAAACCACAGTGATCTTCTTCACTCGCAGCATGGCGAGGATTCTCTCCGCAAATGTGCGGGCCGGAGCCACGCTTAGCAGAACCGCAACCGCGCACACCAGCGCCAGCACCCCCCAGGCAGGACGCAGACGGGGGGCAAAGAGCTTATGGAACCAGCTGCGTTTCGGCTCCAGTTCCTCATCCATAGCGGCGCGGAAACGCGCCAGGGCGCGAGCCGCGTCGGCAGTTTCAGTGCTGGGAGCCAGCGTCGCCAGCGCGCCCTGCACACGCTCAGCCTGCGCCTGCATAAGCTCTAGACGGCTGCGGCAGCTGGAGCAGGAAGCCACATGCTGATTCACCTCTTGCAGCTCTGCCGCTTCCAGTTCGCCATCCAGGCGGGCCTGCAACGTGCCATCGCTGGGGCAGTTCATAGTTCCTCCTCCTCCTCCTTGCCGTGCAATCCCACATAGACCTTGCGGAATTCTGCTTGCGCCCGGCTCAGCATAGTGCCGATGCCGCCAGGCTTGACTTCCAGAACGTCAGCCAGTTCCTTATAGGAAAAGCCGCTGGCGCGCAGGATGAGAACTTGCGCCTGCGCAGGCTTGATGGCGGCGAGGACCTTGCGCACGCGCCGGCGTTGCTCGGCCCGCATCATGTCGTCGAGCGGACTGGCCGCCGCTGCCGTGCCCTCCTGAGCGCGCGCGGCCGCGTTTTCGTACTTGAGCCGCCGGGCACTCGCGCGCAGGGCATCAATGCCAAGGTTGGTCGCGGTACGGTAAAGCCAGCCGCCCACTCGCCCATCCACTTCACCCACAGCAGGCGTCCGGTGGAGCTTCCAGAAAACGTCGTTGGCCAGTTCTTCGGCGCGGGCACGCTCGCCAAGCAGGCGCAGCAACACGCCGACAATCCGCGCGTAGTGCTGCAGGAATACCGCTTCGAACTCCGCTTCCGACCACTGCATGGAGCGAGACTTCCTGACCGAGCTGATGGCGTTAAGGGCTGACGCTGTTTCCGCGATCACTGAGCACTCCGCTTCTCAGTTCTTATACGCCGGCCGGAGGTAAATTGTGACACGGCTGAGCACTCAGTAGTCAGCTATCACCGCATAGCCGTCACTGATCTCGCGGACACAAGAAGGCGGATACTTACTTCGCCGCATCTTGGTTGGGAGGTGATTGGTTTTCCAGGAAAGGAGAATTGGTTTCGGACAACAAAACGTTGCGGACTGAATTCTGAAAGCTGAGCTGCGTCTAGACGTCCTGTGAGCCAACCTTCTTCTTCTGCGTGCACTTGTTCATGATGGCGGAGCGCAGCCGCGTTCGCAGGTCGTCGGGAAGTTCGTAAAGGGTGGAGTCGCGGTAGATCTCGATGGTCTTCTTGGTCGTATCGCAGATGACGTAGCAGTTGTGGCACCAGGCCAGATGTTCTTCCAACTCCGCCCTGGTGCGCGTGTCAAGGGCATCATCCAGGTAGTCTGTCAGCTCTTTCAGGAACTCAGAGCAAGTCACTGTTTCCCATCTCCAGCTTGGCGCTTCTTAAAGTAACGGTTCAACCGTTCCCGCAGCTGCAAGCGGGCACGAAGCAGCCGCGATTTTACTGCCGGTACACTCAATTCCAGGGCCTGTGCCGTTTCCTCCGTGGAAAGGCCTTCCACGTCCCGCAGCACAAAAACTGTGCGGAAGCTGGGCGGCAAACCCTGAATCGTCTTGCCTAAAATGTCCCGTAACTCCGCCTGATTGTAAAGTTGCTCCGGATTCGGGCTCCAATCCGCAACCTCGCGGGGCATGGAGTCTTCTTCCGTTTGTACTTCCTGGTCAAGCGAAACCATGCGCTCGGGGCGCCGGCGCCGCAACTTCATCAGCGCCTCGTTCACCGCGATCCGCACCAGCCAGGTGTAAAACTTGCTCTGTCCCTGAAACTGCTCCAGGTTCTCGTACGCCTTCAGGAACGCATCCTGCACCACATCTTCCGCGTCCTCGCGGTTCTGCGTAATGTGCAGCGCGATGCGAAATACGTTGCGGTCGTAGCGCTTGACCAGCTCGCCAAAGGCGCCTACATCGCCCTTCTTGGCGGCCTGAACCAGACTCAGCTCTTCGCTGGCCGGCTCATTCACTCTGGTTTGGATGGTTTCCATGATGGTTCGATTCAACTTTTCTCGGTTACCGGAAACCCGGCCCTCATTCTACCCGTTTTCTCCCACCTGTGCTGGAAGGGCCGAGCAACTAGGTTAGACGTTTGCCCCGCCATTTAGTTGACAGTAAATCCCTCGCCTTTCCTGGGGGGTGCCCCCGGCCGGTGCAGCCTGAAGGTAACTTGCCGCCGCCCGGCAAATACGGTATGAAACACCTAAGTCTTCCTAAGATTCACGGAAAGGTGCGTCTGGCAAAGGTTTAGCGAGACATGGGTGACAACAACTGGATCCAGGAAATGGTGGGACGGGTAGTCTCGCAGGTACTGGAGAGCCAGTTTCCAGCCTTGCGCGACGAGTTGGTGCGGCGGGTATTGGAGGAGCTGCAGCCCGGCCTTGAGGCCCCACCCCAACCCAGCCGGAGGCATCTGCTGCAGGCCCTCTCTGCTGTCCGCCAGGCCAGCGGACAGAAGGAGATACTTGGCGCACTGCTGGATGGGGCCAGCCAGTTCAGCAGCCGAGCCGCTCTTTTCGTGGTGCGCGGCGCCTCCGTCGTGGGCTGGCAGGGCCGCGGCTTCGCCAACCCGGACGACGTGAAGAATTTCACCTTGGAAGCCTCTGCCGGATTGTGTGCTCGAGTGCTGGAGGAAAAAGCGCCGGTTCGCGGCACCGCGCAGGACCTCGACGTTGCTTTCACTGCCAGCTTTGGCGCCCCGCAGGATGACCGGGTGATTTTGCTTCCGCTTCTCTTGAAAGAGAAGGTGGCAGCTGTGCTTTATGCCGATGCCGGTACCGAAGGCGATGGCCTACTGGATGACGCCGCCCTGGAAATGCTGGTTCTCTCCAGCGGTCTGTGGCTGGAGATTGTCGCTTTGCGGCGGGCAACAGCCAGCCAGGAAAGCGCCGAGGCGGCCGCCGCTCCGGTCGAGCGAGCAGAAGCCCCTGCCATTGAAAGCGCACCGCCTGCGCCCGCCCCGGCGATGGCAAGTGTTGCCGAACCGGTAACCCAACCGATGGTCGAAGCCGTCGCACAGCCCGAGCCACAACCCGAAGCCGAGCCCGAACCGGCGCCGATGGCCATGGCGGCTGCCGCCGCCGCCGGACCCGCCAGCATACCTTCTCCAGTCCGGGCGCCGGCGAGCGCGGATGAGGAAGCCCTCCTGCGTAAGGCCCGGCGCTTTGCCAAGCTGCTGGTGGATGAAATCAAGCTCTACAACAAGCCCAAGGTGCAGGAAGGCAAAGAAAATCGAGACCTTTACCAGCGCCTCAAAGAAGATATCGAGAAGAGCCGCGCGGCTTACGAAAAAAGGTATGGCAGCACGGTGGCTGGCTCGGCCAGCTACTTCGATCAGGAGATTGTCCAGAACCTCGCTGACAACGATCGTTCTCTTCTGGGCGACGGTTTCTCGCGTTAAACTACATTCAATTGTGAATACCCGGGTCCTGGTAATGGCAGTCTCGCTCTCTTTTTTGGGCGGTTCCATGTCTCTGGGTTCTGCCGCCCCGCTGCTTCTGCAAGCTTCACCACCCGATTCAAATCACACTAAATCAGCGAAAGCGAAGTCGGCCGCCAGTCGCAAGGCGAAGAAGAAGAAGCGCAGGAAGGTTTCCCGACGCGTGCGTCGCATCACGCGTGCATTTGTGGCATCCACCAGCCTGAAGCCCATGGCGCGCCAGTTGCTCCAGGACCGCAGCCGGGCTGCCTACAACGGGGTAGAGGCCTATGCCCGCCGTCACGCCGGCACAGACGAAGCGGCGCTGGCCTGGCTGGCCATCGGCTACGCGCGCATCCTCGACCACGATTACCCGAAGGCTGTGCTCGCGCTCAAGCGCGCCCAGCCACGGGCCGGCGAACTGGCCGACTACGTGGACTATTTCCTGGCCATGGCCTATGGGGCGCAAGGCGACTCCGCGGGTGTGGTCAAGACTCTGGCTAAGTTCGATAGCAATTATCCCGATTCCCTGTTCGCCATGGACGCAGCCGTCATTTACGCCAATGCTCTGGTGGCCCAGAATCGCCCGCAGGATGCCATCGCCGTGCTGCTGCCACACCGCCAGCCGGTTCGTTCCGATGTGGAGTTGGTGCTGGGACGAGCCTACATCGCGTCTGGGCAAACCACGCAGGGAGCCGATATCCTGCATCGCCTTTATTACGCCATGCCGCTGGCGCCCGAGGCGGATGCCGCCAACAGCGACTTGAACAAGCTGCTCCCTGCCTCTGTGCCTGTGCCCACGTTTGATGAGCACAAGATGCGCGCCAACAGCCTTCTGCTGGCGCGGCACTACGACGACGCCGTCCGCGAATATCAAGCCCTGCTGCCAACCGCGCCGGAAAAGGAGCGTCCCGCTGTCCAGCTCGATTTGGGCATTGCCCTGCATCACGACGGCAAGGACAATGACGCCAAGAAGCTGCTCCAGTCCATCCCCGGCGCAGATGTTGAAGTCAATGCGGAGCGGGTTTACGAGCTGATGGAAATTGCCCGTGCCGCCGATGACACGGACCAAATATTGAAGCTGGCTGCCGAGCTGCGCCAGGAAGCTCCCACCAGCGTGTGGTTCGACCGTGGGTTGCTGTTGGCCGCCAACGCCTGCCTGCTCAAGCGCGATTACGACAAGGCCATAGAT
>DASSQB010000302.1:0-4997 GCA_035702725.1 Terriglobales bacterium
GTCATTAGCCCCTGCCCGCTAGTTCAGCATGTGTCGCATGTCTGCCGATAGCAGCGCGTTCCCGCGCAGCCACTCCGGATCTAGGAAGTTTTTCGTATAATGTGCTTACTGTGCCCAAATATTCGATTGTTGTCCCCCTGCATGACGAGCAGGAAAACGTCACCGAACTATACGACCGCCTCAAGGCGGTAATGGAGACGACGGGTGAGAGCTTCGAGTTGGTGCTGGTGGACGACGGCAGCCATGACAATACGTTCCCTCTGCTGCGGGAGATTGCGGCGATTGACAGCCGGGTGACGGTGGTCAAGCTGCGGCGGAACTTCGGGCAGACTTCTGCATTAGCGGCTGGTTTCGACCACGCACGCGGGCGCTTCATCATCGCCATGGACGGCGACCTGCAACATGACCCCGCCGACATCCCCATGTTTTTGGAGAGGCTGGCCGAGGGCTACGACATTGTGAGCGGCTGGCGCAAGCGCCGCATTGACAATTTGTGGGTGCGGCGCATTCCTTCGCGCTGTGCCAACTGGCTGATGGCCAAACTGAGCGGAGTTGATATTCACGATTTCGGCACCACTTTCAAGGCCTATCGCCGCGAGGTGCTGGAGGGCATACCACTGTACGGCGAGCTGCACCGCTTTATTCCCGCTCTGGCCTCCTGGCAGGGCGCCTCCATTTGTGAAGTGCCCATCCGCAATGTGAACCGGGAGCACGGCAATTCGCATTACGGGCTGTCGCGCACCTTCCGCGTTTTCTTCGATCTGATCACCATCCGCTTCCTGCTGCGCTACCTGTCGCGGCCGCTGCACTTTTTCGGCAGCCTGGGCATGTGCAGCATCCTGGCCGGCTCGGCGGTATCGCTGTGGTTGCTGGGAGAAAAGTTCCTGCAGGGCACGCACCTGATGAGCGAGCACGGCCCGTTGATGATCTTTGCGGCGGTGCTCATCCTTGCCGGAGTGCAGTTGCTCGCCCTGGGCCTGCTGGGCGAAATGCAGGTGCGCCACTTCCATGAGCCTGCCCATCGAGCTCCTTATGCTGTGGACCGCATCCTGCGCGCGCAAAACGAAGAGCACAGCGTGCAGGAATAACTGACGTCTAACAAACTTTCCAGAACCGTGCTGTGAAGGCCGGGTGATTGTAAACATTCCCCTTGAAATCCCTGGCTTCGCAATACCGCGGGCTCAGCAGAATGCATCCGTTCTGCCCTAATCGGCATCTTTGCTACAGAGCTAATCCTCCATGCGGCCCACTTGGTTGCACCTTGTCCTTGCTGTTGTTCTCCTCTTAGCTTTGTTGGGTTGTGGAAACGGGAATCAGGTGAGGCCGGCCAATCTGAGCGGCAACTGGACTGCGAATCTGCAAAAAGCAAACGGCAGCACAGTGTTCTCTTTCTCCTCCTCCATCACCGAAGTGGGAAACACCGTGCTGAATGTTTCTAATGTGAGCTTCAACCCCGCCACGTCGTGTTTTCAGTCCCAGGTTAACGCCTCCGGCCTGGCGCAGTTCTCGAGCAGCGGCTACGGTTACTACACGGGCGGTGGCGTGACCGCCATGTCGCTCACCGTCAAAGGCTTAGCAGCTGGGGGTGGGACCGATACTTTAACCTTGCAGGGGACCGCAAACCCGGACAATTCGGTATCGGGGACGTGGACTCTAAACGGCGTGTCGGCTGCATGCTCCGGCTCCGGCGGCTTCACCATGACCCGGCATTGAGGCAGCAAAAGCGGTTTTCCTGCCCCCGTTTTCCATCTACAATCACCCTTCCCTATGAGCAAGAAGCACGTG
The DNA here is from genome assembly GCA_035702725.1 of Terriglobales bacterium. GTDB lineage: Bacteria > Acidobacteriota > Terriglobia > Terriglobales > Acidobacteriaceae > JAICWP01. The sequence goes on from DASSQB010000302.1 coordinate 1,786, forward strand.
GGCCGCGGTCACGTCAGCCGACAGCAGAAGAACTACTGTTTTGCCTGCGGCAAGAACAATGCCGAAGGCATGCGCCTGAGGTTCTCCTACGACGAAAAAAACCAGCTATTTATCAGCCGCTTTCGCCTGGGGCGGCGCTACACGGGGCCGCCGGGCCATGCTCATGGCGGGGTGATTGCCACCATTCTGGATGAGGCCATGGGCAAGGTGAACAAAATCCACAATGTGGTGGCCCTGACCTCTGACATCACGGTGCAGTATCTGAAGCCGGTGCCGTTAAACAAGCCACTGCGCGTGGAAGGACATGGAGTAAGCGTGCGCGGACGGCGTCACATCAACGCAGCGGAGATTTTCAATGAGCGCGGCGAGGTGCTGGCGCGCAGCCGGGGAACGTTTGTGGCGATTGATCCGAAGCGGATGTTCGCGAAATTCGTGGAAAGGTAGCTGACTGGCTGGCTAGCTGGCTAGCAGTTTTGCATGTCGCACCGCGGGCCTCACGTCCACGAAGTGTCGGCTATTGATACCTGCACAAGTAATGTCCGGGAAACACGGTTTTATACCGCTCTCGAAACACAAGGTCCCTCGACTCGGGCTTTGTCTCGCAAGCTCGACGCACCCTCGCTCGGGATGACAGCCCCCACGGATGCTGCACTAATGACATTATTTACGCAGCGGTCAACAGTCAGCCAGGCAGCTATTCAGCTTTTTCTTCCAGCGCTTGCGCCAGGCGCTCCACCCCGCTGCGCAACTCAGGCACATCCACGGCGGCGAAGCCCAGCAGCAAGCCTCGGGTCCGGCGGGCGCGGGAATAACGGCTCAGGGGCACAACGTCCACCTCGTGCTTAGCGGCGGCAGCAGCGGCCTGCTCGGCGCTCATTTTCCCTTTTAGCCAACCAATCGTCTGCATGCCGGCCTCGACGGGTGGAATCTCCAGCAGCCCGGCCAGGCGGCTGTGGGCCGCCTCCAGGAATGCCTCCAGGCGCTCCGCATAAAGCTCACGCATGCGGCGGATGTGGCGGGCGAAGTGGCCTTCGCTGATGAAATCGCAGAGAATCGCCTGCTCCATCAGCGGAGGATGGTGCGTGCTGGAGGATTCGGCAGCGGCGAAGACGTCCACCATGTCTGGCGGTATCACCAGGTAACCCAGGCGAAGAGCAGGGAACAGGACATCGCTGAAGCTGCCGGAGAAGATCACCACGCCGCTGCGGTCCAGACCCTGCATGGCGGGAATGGGGCGGCCGGCGTAGCGGTACTCGCTGTCGTAGTCGTCTTCAAAAATAAGGGCGCCGGATTCGCGCGCCCACTCCAGCAGTTCCAGGCGGCGACGCAGGCTCATGGTCACTCCCAGAGGAAACTGGTGGGCGGGAGTGACGTAAACCAGCTTAGCGCGCCGCCAACGCCGCTTGCCGAACTGCAGGTCGAAGCCTTCGCTGTCCGCGGGGGTGGGGCAGATGCGTGCGCCCACGGCACGGAATACGATGGCCGCGCGCGGGTAGCCCGGCTCCTCCATCCACACCGGATCACCGGGGTTGAGGAGGAGGTGAGCGGTGCGGTCCAGCGCCTCCTGCACGCCGGAAACGATAAGCACCTGCTCAGGCGCGCACTTCACGCCGCGCGAGGTGTTCAGATACTCGGCCACGGCTTGGCGCAGCGGGCGATAGCCGAGAGGATCGCCTCCGGCCAGCAAGCGCCAGGAGACACGGCGCAGGCGGCGGGCAGCTACCTGCGCCCACAAAGCGGTGGGAAAGGCGTCCAGAGCCGGCAGATTGGCGCGGAAGGCGCGCGCTGCGCCGCGCTCAACGGTGGGCATGGGCTGCAGACGGCGGGCGTAATCGGAAAGCGCTAGGCGGCGCCGGCGCAGGCTGCCCTGGGCCTTGACCCGGCCTACCTGCAGCAATTCTTCGGGTAGCACCTGGCTGACGTAAGTGCCGGAGCCGGTCTTACCTTCCACATAGCCTTCCGAGCCCAGCTGCTCGAAGGCGGCCACAATGGTGCCGCGGGAAAGGCCGTATTCGCGGGCCAGGTCGCGGGTGGCCGGCAGGCGCGCTCCGGGCTGCAAACGGCCCATCAGGATGGCGGAGCGCAGCTCATCGTAGAACCAGCGGAAGCGCGGCGTATGCGGCGGCGGGTGGGGCAGCGGCAGAGGCAGGGTGGTAGCCTTCTTGGGCACGGGTAAATGGTACAGCAGAAGTCGCCTAAATGGACCTTTTCGGAGGACCAATATTTCATTTATTCTGGGGGCAGAGGCGAGGTGCAAGAACATGTCTGAGAAGAACGGCAGTGGCAGCCTGCGGCTGAAAACGGGGCTGGCGGAAATGCTGAAGGGCGGCGTGATCATGGACGTAACCAACGCCGAGCAGGCGGAGATCGCGGCGCGGGCGGGAGCGGTGGCGGTGATGGCGCTGGAACGCGTGCCGGCGCAGATTCGCGCCGAGGGCGGCGTGGCCCGCATGGCTGCGCCCAAAAAGATTCGCGAAATCATGGAGGCGGTGGACATTCCGGTGATGGCCAAGTGCCGCATCGGTCACTTCGCCGAGGCACAGATTCTGCAGGCGCTGGGCGTGGACTACATTGACGAGTCGGAAGTCCTCACGCCTGCAGACGAAGCTCACCACGTGGATAAGCACGCCTTCACCGTGCCCTTTGTGTGCGGGGCGCGCAACCTGGGCGAAGCGCTGCGGCGCATTGCCGAAGGCGCGGCCATGATCCGCACCAAGGGCGAAGCAGGCACCGGTGACGTGGTGCACGCAGTGAAGCACATGCGCCAGATCATGCAGGAGATGCGCGAGCTTACCGTGCTGCGCGACGAGGAGCTGTACGCCCGCGCCAAAGACCTGCAGGCGCCTTATGAACTGGTGCGGATGGTGGCGCGGGAAGGGAAGCTGCCGGTGCCCAACTTCTCTGCCGGCGGCATTGCCACGCCGGCGGATGCGTCGCTGGTGATGCAGCTGGGGGCGGAGTCGGTGTTCGTGGGCTCCGGCATCTTCATGAAAGACTCCATCAACTTTGCGCCACCCGACGAGGCGGAGCGTCGTGCCCGAGCCATCGTGCGCGCCACCACGCACTACAACGATCCTAAAGTGTTGCTTGAAGTCTCCGAGGATCTGGTCGGCGCCATGAAAGGACTGGCAGTGGCGGCGATCGCCGAATCGGAGATGCTGCAGAAGCGAGGCTGGTAAGAATAGCCGTCAGCACTCAGCGCCCAAGCCTTT
>DASSQB010000303.1:0-6048 GCA_035702725.1 Terriglobales bacterium
AAGGGGCGCTTTGGGTGCGCGCCACCATGCCCTACACCATCTCCTTCGAGGAGGCCAGCAAGATTGCGCCTCAAATCCGGCAAATCCTCATGTCCTACCCGCAGGTGACGGTGGTGGGTTCTGAGCTGGGACGCCCTGATGATGGCACCGATCCCACCGGCTTCTTCAACTGCGAGTTCTACGTCGGTCTTAAGCCCTATAAGGACCAGGCGTGGCAGACTGGCAGCATCCGCGACAAGCAGCAACTGATCGCTTCCATTGATTCCAAGTTGCGAACCTATCCCGGAATTATTTTCAACTATACCCAGCCGGCTGAAGACGCGGTTGACGAGGCCCTCACCGGCCTGAAGAGCTCGCTCGCCGTGAAGGTCTACGGGCCCGACCTGCAGGTGCTGCAGAAGACCGCGCTCGAGATCAAAAAGACTCTCTCCCAGGTGCCCGGATTCACCGAGCTCACCGTGGTGCGGGAGCTGGGCCAGCCCAGCCTGCTGGTGGACGTGGACCGCGAGAAGATCGCGCGTTATGGCATCAACGTGGGCGATGTGGAGAACGTTGTGCAGGCGGCGGTGGGCGGGCAGGCGGCCACCCAGGTGATTCAGGGCGAAAAGCTCTTCGATCTGGTCGTCCGGATGCAGCCGCAATTCCGCAGCAATGCCCAGCAGATCGGTAACCTTCTGGTGGGCACGCCCGATGGCCAGCAAGTTCCGTTATCGGAGCTAGCGAATATTACCCAGGGCAACGGTGCTTCGTTTATTTACCGTGAAAATAACTCGCGCTACATCGGCATCCAGTACAGCATTGCAGGGCGCGACCTGGCGCGCGCCGTGGAAGAGGGCCAAGCGGCAGTCAAGAAATCCATCATTTTGCCCGAAGGCTACTGGATGGCCTGGGGCGGAGAATATAGCCAGTATGTGGCTGCCAAGGAGCAGCTTAATGTTATTGGCCCCCTGGCGGTGGTGCTGATCTTCCTTATCCTCTTCGCTCTCTATGGCAACTTCAAATTTCCCGTGTCCATCGCCCTGGGCGTGATTATGACTGAGCCCGTGGGCGCGCTGGTTGCGCTCAAGCTGACTCACACCCCGTTTAGCGTGTCCTCAGTGCTGGGCCTCTTGGCGCTGCTGGGCGTCTCCGTCGAGACCGCCGTCATTCTGGTTTCCTACATCAACAAGCTGCGCCTGGAAGGCAAGGACATCCGCACCGCCACCCGCGAAGCCGCCCTGCTGCGGCTCCGGCCCATTATGATGACCGCGCTGGTTGCCGGCCTCGGCCTGCTGCCCGCGGCGCTTTCTACCGGCATCGGGTCCGACACGCAGAAGCCGTTTGCCATTGTCATCGTCACCGGCATGGTCTCCCGCCTGCTGCTTGGATTTTTCGTGGATCCAACCTGGTATTTGACCGTCGCCCGCGAAGGCGACGTGCTGCAGGTATAGGGAAGACGGTTTCAAGGTTTCGCAGGTTTCAAGGTTTCGAGGGTGAAACTCAGAAACCTTGAAACCTTAGAAACGTTGAAACTTTCCCTCCACCACCTCATAGTGGCTCACAAGATCATCAAAGCTGCTGAGCAGGGCTTGGGCTTGCGGCGCCACCACCGCCTTCTCCGGCTTTGCTCCCGCAAATTTCCGCACCGCGTCCATCGAATCCCACAGCGTGAGCACCACAAACTCCACGGCACCATTCACCGCGCGCCGCAGAAGGTAAGCTCCCCGATGACCTGCAATTGCCCGCAGTTCGGGGAAGACATTGTTGCTCGCGTGCTGCACATATTTCTCGGCCTTCTCCGGGGTAGCCTGCCCCTTCCACATGCGCAGAATCATGCCCTTGTTTTGCGACGCGGAAGCCTTCGCTTCTGTGGGCCGGACAGGCTTGGCCGCGTTTTCTCCCACCACCGTCGTCCACTCGCGCACATACCAGCGCTTCACCGCACCGCTGGTCACATAAGGATCTGCTCGGGCAAACTTCTCTGCTACCTCTGGCGAGTCGCCTTTGAAGAGCAGCACGGCGCCGTCCACGGGATTGGCCAACGCTCCGCCCAGCACCAACTCCCCGCGCGCGCTAGCCTCCCATGCCTTCTCCAGGTGGACCGCGCGGAACTCTGCCCGCCGCGCCAAATAATCCTCGCCAACTTCATAGAAAAGAAGGTAATGCATAGGGTCGCCGCTCCTTTCCAGATGATGGGTTTGGATTTCCCGCCAGAGGCTCAGGTTTCAAAGTTTCAGAGTTTCACAATCATTACAGGGTACTTAAAAAAGCAGGTTCTTCGTCGCGCTCGCCTCTCCTGCAGGGCGGGATCGGCTCCCGCTTCCTCAGAATGACAATTTCAAGGGGGTGGTCGTCGCTGGAAACCTTGAAACCTTCGAAATAAACCTTGAAAGCTGTGAAACCTTGAAACCCGCCCTGGTCACCGATTACCGGCGTAACCGTCACCTGGTACCTTCGGGCCATTGTCCTTTGGTGTGCCTGCCCGTACCGTTATAGGAAGCCCTGGCTCCCCGGCCACGGGCGGGGGACGAACATGAAGCCTTTGCAAGTCTGGTGGGTGGCTTTGGGATTCCTGGTAGCGCGGTGGGTGTTCAAGCGGCAACCCATTCCGGATCCTGTGACTCGGCTCCGTTCCATGGGCGGCTTGTAATCGGGACAGGTTGTTCAGGCCCGCTGGAGTTACGGCTGCTTTTCCGTAGCTGCCTCTGGATGCAGCCCTCGTTTTTGCAGCAGCACTTCTTCGATTTGCGGATAGAGCGGGCTGATCCGCTGCACTAATTTCCATTCTCCCGTCGCTTCGTCGTGTTTCTTTTCCTCCCACAACACCGCGCCCAGCAGGAAGTGGGCGCGGTCATTATTCTGGTTCACCGCCACGGCTTGGCGCAGTGCCGTTTCCGCTTCCGTAAATTTACGCAGCCGTAGCAGCGCCTCGCCCTGCAGCATGAAAGCGTTGTCATTCTGCGGGTCCTGCTGCAGTACCGCGTCCAGCAGGGCCAGTGCCGGACCATAGCGGTGGTCCTGGATAATCGCCGCCGCGTGGCTCAACTCATCGCGGATCCGCTCCGCCAACACTCCCTGTTCACGCTCAGTCTTGCCCAGTTGCTCCACGTTCTCCAGCAGTCCCTGCACCCACTTCGTATCCTCGGGCTGGTCAGTGAAGCGGCAAGCCACCAGCGTGTAACCCTGCGGGCCGTGCCCGAACGTGGCCTGCCCCAGCAGGATTTGTGCCCGGCTGCCCACCATTCCCGGCGACATCCGATACTTTGTAGCAAAAGCCTCATCCAGTTTGTTCTCGGAGATGTACTCGACCGCGTCCAGGACGGCCCGGCCAACTTTAATCTTGCCCAGGTAATGGACCTCTCCTGGCTTCAGAGACGGGCCCAGGGTAACCGCGTGCGCCGAAGTCTTCATCATGAAGCCGCCCGATACCATGGCGTAGTAGCGGGATGCCTCCGCCGACCACAAGCTCAAGTCCATCTCCAGCCGCCGGCTCAGCCGGTCTCCCGTGGCCAGTGACTCGATATACCCGCTGCGGTAAAGTGGCCGGTCGAAGCCCCACACAAACACCACCGCCTCTGTAGCGGGATTGTAGAGAGGCAGGGAGCGATCATCCCCCAGCTCCCAGGAGCGCCTTTCCTGCCAACCTGCTGGCAAACTGACGCGGATGTAGCGGTCGTAAAGCACCCTCTGCGGGCCAGGCGCCTCGTGCGCTTCCACCGTCGCCGGCACCGCAGTATTCTTTTCGCCGGTGGGCGAGGATTGCGCCTGCGTGCAAATCGCCGCAGCGAATAGCAGGCCGCACAGCAGCCAGCCGCCAACCCACACGTTTCGCAAAGATGTTCTGTCAGTGAACCGCATAAAGGTCTTTCTTGGAGATAGGTTGAGCTTCCCCCAAATACTGGCACAGATGGCCCAAAGGTCAAGTGACCATGGGGCAGCATCCCCGCCTGTGCTACGACCAACGTGACCGCCTGCCCCGTTCCGCTCTGGGTAGAATTTCTACGACCGCTGTTCTCTATTAATTACTTGAGTTCGCCCGCTCTGGAGTTGGCTCCAGTGCCGCTAGAATGCGGGCCAGGAGAGCTATCGCTTCCGCATGAGACGTGTCAGCGCCATTCTGCTGGTTGCCGTTGTCCTGGGTCTGGGTTCCGCGTTGCCCGCTCGCGCCCAGTCCGAGGACCAGGGGCCATCGCTGGGCGATATCGCTCGCGCCTTGCGCGCCAAAAAGAAGGCTGAGCTGCCGGTCATCACCAACGAGAATTTTTCCCATCTGCCACAGCTGATCCGCCGAACCGAGCAGCAGGCGCTGGCTGCCGGCCTGGTGCCGCCTGTGGCGAAGCACTCCGAGCCAGAAATCACCTGCAGCCTGGCTTTCAGCGCTCAGTCGCAATCGGCGCCCGCGGCCAACGCTTCTATGCCGCAGGATTTGCCGGCTGGCGTGCTTGCCAAGCTGGATGGTCCCGCCGTTATCAGTGGCGATACCCTGCAGGTCTCCATCTATAACGGCAGCAATTGGGATGTACAGGAAATCACGGTGGGTATTACGGTCGTGAAGCGCGAGAACCAGGTGGCCGCGCTGGCCGCTCCGGCGCAGTTGCTGCCTGCCAGCGACGCCGGCCCCGCGCCCATGCTGAAGAAGCCGGATGTGACGTTTCTGTACCACCTGAAAGGTTCAGCACCGCCCTCGTCCACCACTGCCTTCAAACAGGCTCTGGGCTTGAATCTTGGTCCCAATGACGAGTGGCATTGGGCCATCCTGCAGGCTCGGGGGCTTCCTCCCGCCACTCCCGCCAGTGGTCAATAACGAACCCACTACCTATTACAAACTACCGGGACCTAAGAACCGAGAACTGACAGCTAGCTGCTGATCTTCTCGACTTTTCCGCTCTTAGCGCTGCGATAGGCGGCGTCCAGGATCATCTGGTTCGTCCAGCCCTCTTCGCCCGGGGCGGGAAACGAGCCCTTGCCTTCCAAGGCATCGGCAAACGCGTCCACCTGCCGCGCATAGGCTCCATGATTGGAAACGCGCTCGCTGTCCACAATCTCTCCGTTGCGCAGCAGTTCAATGCGAATTGGCTCCTCGACGCTAAGCGCGTTGTCGGCTCTCAGCACGCCGTTTTCGCCCACGATTTCCAGCGGCGTGCGGTATGCCGCTCGCGTAGAAACCAGCACCGTGCCCAGCGCCCCGCGGCCGAACTCCAGCGCCATCACCGCCGCCGCCTCCACGTCGCCCGAGTCACGGTCGGCCGCAGTGCGCGCGCTCACCCGTAGTACCTCGTCCTGCAGGATGAAGCGCAGGGCGTCAATGCAGTGCACGCCCACGTCGGCAATGGGCCCGCCGCCGGCAATGGAACGCTTATTCAGCCATTTGCGTGCGTGCTCTCGTCCGGGATAGGAAAATTCGCTGCGCGCGAATGTAATTTTTCCCAGCTCGTGCGCCGCTATCCGCTCGCGCAGTCGTGCCGTACTGTTCTCAAAGCGAAATACCTGCGCCACTCCCAGCAGCAGCTTGGCCTTGTGCGCCGCCTCCACCATTTTTTTGCACTCGCCGGCATTCATGCCCATGGGTTTTTCCACCAGCACCGGCTTGCCGTGTTTCAGCGCCAGCAGCACGTCATCCAGATGGTTGGCGTTGGGCGTAGCCACAAATACCGCGTCCACTTCTTTGGACTGGCACAGCTCCTCGGCGGAATCGAAGGCCAAGGGAATGTTGAACTGCTTGGCCGAGGCCTTTGCCTCCTCCAGTTTGCGCCGGCTCAGCGCGCTCACTTTGCAGTTCTTCGCCTCGGCGAAGCCCGGCATCAGCCGCTTTACCGCGTGCAATCCGAATCCCAGTATGCCGAAGCGAATCATCAGGTATAGGGATAGAAAATAAAAAACAGAAGCGACAGCCCCGCCAGCACCCACAACCCCGGCTTCACCTCGCGAAAGCGCCCGGCCACCAGCTTGCAGAACGGGTAGAGCACGAATCCGGCGGTGATGCCTACGCCGATGTTGTAAGTAAAGCTCATCAAGGCTACCACGGCGAAGGCGGGAATCAGTTCGGTGAAATCATCAAAGCGGATTTTG
>DASSQB010000304.1:0-3915 GCA_035702725.1 Terriglobales bacterium
TATCAGTCCAACCTTTTCTGATATCCTCGAAAGTCGCATCCCGACAAAAATCCTCCCGGGAGGCCGCCGTGATTTCTCGATCTTTCCGCTACACCGCAGTCGCAGTCGTGTTGCTGGCTGCTTCTGCCGTGCTGGCTGCGCCGCAACCGTCCATCAACCAGCAAATTGAACGCCGCATTGACGCCCTGCTGCGCCAAATGACGCTGCAGGACAAAATTGGCCAACTGGTGCAGTATGACGGCGACAAACCCGAGTCAGCCACGCTGGCCAAGAGCGGCCGCGTAGGCTCGTTCCTCAACGTAACCGGCGCGGAAAAAACCACTGAATTGCAGAACGCGGCGCTGCAGTCGCGGCTGAAAATCCCGGTGCTCCTGGGCTATGACGTGATCCACGGGTACCGCACCATTTTCCCGGTGCCCCTGGGAAGCGCGGCCAGCTTCGATCCGCAACTGGTTGAGGAGTCGGAGCGGGTGGCCGCCAAGGAAGCCACCGCCGCGGGTGTGAAGTGGACCTTCGCGCCCATGGTGGACATTGCGCGCGATCCGCGCTGGGGGCGCATCGTGGAAGGTTCCGGCGAGGACCCTTACTTGGGCTCGGTAATTGCCGCCGCCCGCGTGCGCGGCTTCCAGGGTGCCAAAATGGCCGATTCCCAGAGCCTGGTGGCCTGCGCCAAGCATTTTGTGGGCTATGGCGCCGCCGAGGGCGGCCGCGACTACAACACCTCTGAAATCCCCGAAGACACGCTGCGCGAAATTTACCTGCCGCCCTTCCACGCGGCGGTGGAGGCGGGTGTGGGAACGCTGATGTCGGCGTTTCAAGACCTGAATGATGTGCCGGCTTCGGCTAACCATCACACGCTCACCGAAATTCTGCGCCAGGAGTGGCGCTTTGACGGCTTTGTGGTCAGCGACTACAACTCCGTCCACGAACTGGTGCCACACGGGGTTGCCGCCGATGATGAGCAGGCCGGGCTGGAAGCGCTGACCGCCGGTGTGGAGATGGACATGGCTGACGGCGTGTATGACAAGCACCTGGCACAACTGGTGCAGTCCCACAAGCTGACCATGAGCGCGCTGGACGAGGCGGTGCGGCGCGTGCTGCGCATCAAGTTTCGCGCCGGGCTGTTCGATCGCCCGATTTTCACGGATGAGGAGCGTTCGCGCCGCGACATTTTCACTCCCGCAAACCGCGAGGTGGCACGCCACATGGCGGAAGAATCGCTGGTGCTGCTGAAAAACGAAAATAGCCTGCTGCCCCTCCCAAAGAGCGGGAAAAAGATCGCCGTGATTGGCCCGCTGGCTGACGACAAGGCCAATCAGCTGGGCTCGTGGATAGGGCGCGGCCGGGCCGAAGATGCGGTCACGCCGTTCGAAGGCATCACAGCGAAATTGGGGCAGCAGCCGGTGCTGCACGCCCGCGGGATTGATATGCTTTCGCTGGTGCGGGCGCAGGAGGTTTCAGGTGCTACGGGGGCGGCTCCCGCTCCCACCGGAGCAACCGGCGCCGCCGCTGCCGGAAGCGAGACCGGTCCAGCGACCATCGAGAATGCGGTTCAGGTGGCGCAGCAAGCGGATGTGGTAGTCATGGTCCTGGGCGAGCCCGCCGGCATGAGCGGCGAGGCAAGCTCACGCGCCTTCCTTGATCTGCCTGGCAAACAAGAGCAACTGCTGGAGGAGGTGGTGGCCACCGGCAAACCCGTGGTGCTGGTGCTGGAAAGCGGGCGCCCGCTGGACATCCGCTGGGCCGCCGAGCACGTATCGGCGATTATTCAGGCATGGTATCCGGGAACGGAAGCGGGCAACGCCATCGCAGACGTGCTTTTTGGCGATGCTGCCCCCAGCGGACGCCTGCCGGTAAGCTGGCCGCGCAGCGTGGGACAAATTCCGGTTTACTACAACCACAAGAGCACGGGCCGGCCAACCGCGCCAGACCGCTGGCACACCGGCTATCTGGACGAGAGTATGGAGCCGCTGTTCCCCTTCGGATACGGGCTCAGCTACACCAAGTTCAGCTACAGCAACCTGCGCGTGCTCTCGCCACAAATCGCGGCCACGGGCACGTTGCAGGTGGAGGCTACAGTGCAGAACAAGGGCCGGCGGGCGGCGACGGAGGTGGCGCAGCTCTACATTCACGACCGGGTGGCGCCAAGCTCGCCGCGAGTCCGCGAACTGAAGGGCTTCCAGCGGGTAACGCTGCCGCCCGGCGAGAGCAAGACTGTGACCTTCACGGTGAATGCGCGCGACCTGGGCGCATACGATCCCAACATGAAGTGGGTGCTGCCGCCGGGCACGTTTGACGTTTGGGTGGCGCCCAATGCTGCCGCTGAAGGCGCGGCCGGCAGCTTCCAGGTGGTCGCCAAGTAGACCACGACCTTCTGGGGGACAGGTGCTTGGCGGAAGCCTTGTCCAGCGCGACAGCATGCCTGCGCCTTGATAAACTATAAGCACCAGCGCGCGCCCGTAGCTCAATTGGATAGAGCGCCAGCCTCCGGAGCTGTAGGTTGGGGGTTCGAGTCCCTCCGGGCGCGCCAGTCCTGAGTTCTCGCCCTCTCGAAGATGATATCGAATAACCTTTTGTATGATGGATGAAGGCTTACGCCATCTGTGGCGCAGTTCGAAAGCACCCTTCTGACAGCTTGCCCCTTTTCCGCCGCATTCTGGCTAAGGTACAGACAACAGGCATTGTTCGCGAGTTCTAGAATGCGGTTGGCCGTCCTGGTTTTGCTTGAAGGGGTGATCACCCGTCGCACACACACCGAGGTGGATTTGGAAGAATCTCTAATACTATGGAACTAGCCAAGAATGCTGACAGGCAGTACGCTGCCAGTCTGTCGGGGAAGGCCCGGCCCGCGTATATTGGTCCCATTGGCCTATGTTGTCCAACAATAATAGGGTATGTTAGCCATCATTCCGTCATATGGTTGGAAAGGATGCTGCGGAGTGCTGGGAGGACTTCTCGAAGGCCGCGTGCTGGGGGGCTAGTCAGCCACGCATGTCGGCCGTTTGGGATGGTGCGAGCACTTCTGAGTCAATCTCCTCCAGTCGTCGTTTCTTGGGCTCCACGCCAAAGAACAGCACCACCACGATCTGCACCACGAGCAGCGCGATCATAAAACCGAGGACGCCGCCGATGCCGTGCGCCCGGAGCAGCGCCACCACGATGAACGGGGTGATGATGGTCGCCCCGCGTCCGAAGGTATTGCAGATTCCTGACGCCCGCATGCGCACTTCGGTGGGGAAAAGTTCCGGGATGTAGATGGCGAAGAGCAATGTGACTAAGACGTAGATGGGAATGATCAGCAAGAATCCAACCGTGAGAAAAACGGCAGGATGAGTGATGAAGGGGTAAATGGCGCCCATGATGATCGTAAGCAGCGAAGCGCCAAGGATGGTGGGCTTGCGTCCCCAGGAATCGGCGGTGTAGGCGCCAATCGCGGAGCCCAGCGGAGCTCCCAGCGAAATCACCAACGCATAACTGAGCGAAGAGGCAATGCTCTGCCCTTCCTGAACAAAGAAGGTGGGCAGCCAGGTGACAAAGCCATAGATAAGAGTATTGACGACGATCAGAGTAGTGGCCCCCAGGATCATGCGTGGGAGAAGGCTTGGACTAACCAGCGACGCCAGCCGGCGGGAAGGCGGCGGTGAAGGAGGCGCGGGCGGAGGGAGGATCTCGCCCAGGCGGGAGACCTCGCGCTCGAAGCTTTGCAGAATAGCCTCCGCTTCTTCCCTGCGGCCGATGGATTCCAGCCAGCGCGGCGATTCGGGCAACGCCTTCCGCAAATACCACACCACCAGCGCACCCACGCCGCCCAGCACAAACATGACACGCCAGCCAAAGCGCGGGATGATGAGCGTGCCTAGAAGTCCGGTAACCGGCAGCCCCCCGACCACAAAAACGGAAATGGCGCCCAGCCAT
>DASSQB010000305.1:0-2041 GCA_035702725.1 Terriglobales bacterium
AAATAAGGTTTTATGGGCCCCAGAAAGCCAGAGCTATTCCTGGTGAAGCCTGGCGCGGCAGAGGTGCGCCGCGATCAGATGTACCGGACGGACGAGATCATACCGCACAGCGGGATCTACAGAGTACTGCACCGCCAGCACCGCCTTCCCCACGAAGTCACATTGTTAAGGGACCAGCAATTCCCGCGCTGTGCCAAGTGTGCGACCGCGGTGAGCTTCGAACTGGTGCAAGCGGCACAGGTGGAACAGGAGGACGTAAGCGATGGCAGAATGCGCATCGTGCTTTACGAACTACCGGAGCTCGAGTCTGAAGGGGATGAGGGGCAGATTGCGGTCTGATCAGCCGGCAATACTCTTTATTTTGGAATAAGTGACAAGGATTTCGCCTTCGCGAAAAGGAAGGACCGCCTGGTCGCGCAGGGCGCGGATCAGCTCGAACCTGACCTGGTCTCCGCAACGCCGGCATGAGGGGAAAAGATCTTCGGCGAGAAGGGTGGCTTCATGCATCAGGCGGTGAGAGGCGTGCTCGACGCGGTAAATTCCGCTGCGCCCGACCTTTTGGCCAGGCTTGAAGCTTGTCAAGTTAAGCCCCCTAGACGATTACAGCGGCGCACGCAATGAGATGCAGAGAAGCTGAATGTAAGTTGCTCGTCAAGCTGTGGTGCGGCAGGCGCTTGCATTCATTAAGCCGCTTTGCGCCCCTTCGGCCTGGTGGCGTTTAGTTCCCAGAGCTCCAAAGCAGTGTCCGCCAATTCGATGAGCCGGTTCTGGGTGGGACGCGTATCCCACTCGGCCGGCTGGGCGCTGGTCTTCAAGCTATGCCGAGGGGCGATCCAGAGAAGGTTTTTCTGAGCTTTAGGCCTGGATGCCCTGGCGCGGTTCTTCTTGCGTGGCATGTTGGTGGAGTTTTGTCCTTTATTTATGCGGAACGGGAGTGCCGACGAGGCGTTCATCGTCGGCGGCGTAGGCAGCCTGAAGGGTCAGTGCTTCAGCCAGGGCGCGGGCCTGGCGGTAGTCGATCAGGGCCTCGGTGAGCAGAACGGGATCGGGGAGAGTCCCGGTGGCCTGAATAGCATAAGAGATGTTGAAGAGCTCCTGGGCAGCGGCGTGGTAGAGGCGGCGAGCGCGTTCCAGACCGGCGGCTATGGGCGTGTAATCGATGGCCGGAGTAGCGGTGTTGAATTGGCGCTTAGAGACCATGCGTGGCCTTCATGGCGAGAAAACGCTCAGCTGTGGCGCAACTTGGCGTTCCCGCGCACACAGCCAGTAGGATTTAAAAATCGGCGAAAGAGTTGCTAACCACCGCTGGTGCATTTGCCAATTGACGGAATGTACGAGAACCGCCCCCGGCGTTCGATACTGCCGGTTAAGACAGCAAGCGGGCACGGGGGCAGCAAGCGGCAGAACGAAGGCCTAGGCCTCTCGTTTCTCCAGCGGCTTACGAGGGTAAGCACATTCAGCCAAACCGTCTGCGACATAGTCAGGTCCATTTGACAGGGTTGGAAGAGCCGCAAATATTTGTGCGCGCCTGACGGATGGTTCTGCTATGTTGCGAGAAAAGAAAATGGGGTAAAGAAGTCCAAGCCGAAAGAGATGCCTCACCTTTTCGAGGAGAGGATCGAGGGCACGATCGAGCGCGCCAAAAAGGCCGTGGCGAGAGCGCAAAAGCGGGTGCAGGAGTCAAAGGTCCTGGCGGACCGGGCGCGCCAGACGGTGGAGGAATGCAAACATCGGCGAAAGCCGTAGGCGTGCGGCTAGCAGGCAGGTTTCGTCAATACAGGCGCCGATACAAAGGGGCCAGCCGCTAGGTGATAGGCTTGGCAGCCGCTCTCTTTTTCTCACCCAGCCATTTTGCAGACTCTTTAAAATAACTGCGGACGTTACCGGACAGATGCCTGGCCCAACCAGGGCGGCGTTCGCCACGTTGATGCGCGAAGAGGGCAAGGGCGTATCCATAGACCTCTTCCGGAAGGTAGCCAAGGCGCTGCATGGACCAGCCCTGCATCTGATTGTCCTGCCATTGGCGGAAGCGGGCGGCGCA
>DASSQB010000306.1:0-9810 GCA_035702725.1 Terriglobales bacterium
CGGGCCAATCCGCGCACCAAGCCGCCGTTTCCTCAGGTCTCCGGCCTGTTCGGCAAGCCCAGCATCGTGCAGAACGTGGAGACGCTGTGCTGCCTGCCGCACATCATCAACAACGGCGCCGAGTGGTTCAAGAAGCTGGGCCGCACCGCTGATGGCGGCACCAAGCTCTACGGCGCGAGCGGCAAGGTGAAGCGGCCTGGGCTTTGGGAACTACCCATGGGCACCACCGTGCGTGAGTTGCTGGAGGAGCACGCCGGGGGCATGCGCGAGGGGCTGCGCTTTCGCGGACTGCTCCCGGGCGGCGCTTCCACCGATTTCGTAACCGAAGAACATCTCGACGTCCCCATGGACTTCACCGCCTTGCAAAAGGTGGGCAGCCGCATAGGCACCGGCACCATGATCGTGCTCGATGACCAGACCTGTCCCGTAGGCATGGTGTGGAACCTCGAAAAATTTTTCGCCCAGGAATCGTGCGGCTGGTGCACGCCCTGCTGGAGCGGCCTGAACTGGGCGGAGCGCACGCTGCGCGCCCTGGAAGATGGTCAGGGGCGAGAGGGGGATTTGGAAAAACTGGCGTTCCAAACCTGGTTCAGCGCTCCCGGGAATACATTTTGCGCGCTGGCTCCGGGCGCGGTGGAACCGCTGCAGAGCGCGCTCAAATATTTCCGCGAGGATTTTGAGCGGCACATTCGCGAGAAGCGCTGTCCCTGGAAATAGCCATGGCCACTGTCTACATTGACGGCAAGCCCTACACCGCCGACCCGGCGCAGAACATGCTGTTCACAGCGCTCACGCTGGGCTTCAACCTGCCCTACTTCTGCTGGCACCCGGCCATGGGCTCGGTGGGCGCCTGCCGGCAGTGCGCGGTCAAGCAATTCCGCGATGAGAAAGACACCCGGGGCAAGCTGGTAATGGCCTGCATGACGCCCGCAGCCGAGGGAACGCACATTGCCATTCACGATCCTGATGCGGTGAAGTTTCGCGCAGGCGTCATCGAAGGCCTGATGCTCAACCACCCGCACGACTGCCCGGTGTGCGACGAAGGCGGCGAGTGCCATTTGCAGGACATGACGGTGATGACCGGGCACGACTACCGCCGCTATCCCTACGAGAAGCGTACGTTTCGCAATCAGTATCTGGGGCCGTTCGTCAATCAAGAGATGAACCGATGCATCCAGTGCTATCGCTGCGTGCGCTTCTACCGGGAGTATGCGGGCGGTGAGGATTTTGAGGCGCACCTATTGCGCAACCTGGTCTTTTTCGGGCGCCACCAGGACGGCATTCTGGAGAACGAGTTCAGCGGCAACCTGGTGGAGGTCTGTCCCACGGGCGTTTTCACGGACAAGAGTCTGAAGCAACACTACACGCGCAAGTGGGACCTGCAGTTCGCGCCTTCCATCTGTGTGCACTGTGGGCTGGGGTGCAACACCAGTCCGGGCGAGCGCTACGGCATGCTGCGGCGCATCGTGAATCGCTACAACGGCGAGGTGAACGGATATTTTCTGTGCGACCGCGGGCGTTATGGATACGAGTTCGTGAATAGCCCTCAGCGCATCCGCCAGCCGATGCTGCGTCGCCAGGGAGTCGTAAGACCGGCCAGCCGAACGGAGGCAATGGAAGTGGCGCGTGAGTTGCTGGGTGGCGAGCGGAAGGTGATTGGCATCGGCTCTCCTCGCGCCTCGCTGGAAGCCAACTTTGCCTTGCGCACGCTGGTGGGCGCGGAGCGTTTCTTCGCTGGCGTGGCGGAGGACGAATATCGGCTGGTTACCAAAATGATCGGCATTCTGCGCACCACCCCGGCGCGCACGCCTTCGCTGCGTGAAATCGAGCAATGCGATGCGGTGCTGCTGCTGGGTGAGGATCCGACCAACTTCGCGCCGCGTCTGGCGCTGGCCCTGCGCCAATCGGTGCGGCAGGAACCGTTCGCCGTCACCGACAAGCTGAAGATTCCGCGCTGGCTCGACCATGCCGTGCGCGAGACCGTGCAGGACGAGAACGGCCCACTCTTCATCGCGTCGCCGTATGCAACGCGTTTGGACGATATCGCTACCCAAACCTACCGCCGGGCGCCGGACGACATCGCACGGCTGGCATTTGCGGTGGCACGCACACTGGATCATGCGGCGCCGGTGACGAACTTGTCCGGTGAAACCGTCACGCTGGCCACCCAGATTGCCCAGGCGCTTAAGAATGCGCAGCGGCCCCTGGTGGTGGCCGGTGGCGGCTTGAAGAGCGAGGCGATTCTGGAAGGCGCGGCAAACGTGGCCCGTGCCCTTCGCGCCGCAGGCAAGGAAGCGCGGCTAAGCTTCACCGTGCCGGAGTGCAACAGCATGGGGCTGGCGCTCATGGGCGCCGCTCCTCTCAGCGACGCCTTGACAGCAGCTGCGGAGGCGGATGCGGTCATCGTTCTGGAAAATGATCTGCAACGCCGCCTCCCTTCCCGGTTTTACGAATTTTTCGAGCAAACGCCACACGTGATCGCACTGGATTGCCTGGCGAATCACACCACCGAGCACGCCGAACTGGCACTTCCAGCGGCGACCTTTGCCGAATCCGACGGCACGCTGGTGAGCAGCGAAGGCCGCGCCCAGCGCTACTTCCAGGTGTTTGTGCCCGAGGGCGAGGTCCAGGAGAGCTGGCGCTGGCTGCGTGACATGGCAGCTGCGTGCGGCAAAGAAGACATGGCCAAGTGGCAGGAACTGGACGATGTGATCGTCGCACTTTCGCATGCTATTCCAGAGTTGGCGGGGATAGTGGCCGCAGCGCCCTTCTCCGGGCTGCGCCTGGCAGGCGAAAAGGTGCCGCGCGAGCCGCACCGCTACAGCGGCCGCACGGCGATGCACGCGAATATTAATGTGAGCGAGCCCAAGCCGCCGGACGATCCCGACTCGCCGCTTTCGTTTTCCATGGAGGGCTATCCTGACCAACCGCCCTCGGCGCTGATTCCATTTTTCTGGTCGCCGGGCTGGAACTCGATTCAGGCCACGAATTTCTACCAGAAGGAAATTGCCGGCCCTCTGCGCGGCGGGGATCCGGGAGCACGCCTGATCGAGCCCGCCGCTTCGGCAACAAACGGCTATTTCACGCGCGTGCCGGCCGCATTTGCACCGCGTGATGGCGAGTGGCTGGTTGTGCCCGCGTATCACATTTTTGGCAGCGAAGAGCAGAGCCTGCCTGCGCCCGCGGTCGCAGAACTTGCGCCCAAGCCGTACGTGGCCGTCAATCCGGATGATGCTGCGCGCCAAGGCTTGCGTCCGGAATCGCTGGCCGAAGTGAAGCTGGATGGCGGCACTTATCGCGTGCAGGTACGAGTGCGGGCAGATGTGCCTAAGGGCGTTGCCGCTTTGCTGGTGGGCGTTCCTCCGGTGGTGGGCGTTCGCCTGCCCGCCTGGGGCACGCTGCAGCCGGCAGAAGTTCCTGTAGGAGGGCCGGAGCGCGCCGCATGATCAGCCCCTACCCAGCCGTGACGCTCATTGTGGTGCTCATCGGCGCGCTGACTATCGCCGGCGGGCTGGTGTGGGCGGAGCGGCGCCTGCTGGCGCTTTGGCAGGACCGCTACGGCCCCAACCGCGTAGGTCCGTTCGGCATGATGCAAACCCTGGCGGACATGATCAAGCTGTTCTTTAAAGAGGACTGGATACCGCCCTTCGCCGACAAGTGGGTGTTCATCATGGCCCCGGGCATCGTGATGTTCACCGTACTGATGTCGTTTGTGGTGGTGCCATTCGCTCCCGGCATGATCATCAGCGACCTGAACATCGCGGTGCTGTTCTTCCTGGGCATGTCGTCGCTGGGGGTTTACAGCACGGTACTGGCGGGATGGTCGTCGGACAACAAGTACGCCCTTCTGGGCGGCATGCGCGCCGCCGCGCAGATGCTGAGCTACGAAGTGTTCATGGGGCTGTCGCTGATGGGGACAGTGCTGCTGGCCGGCTCCTTTGACCTGGTGGACATTGTGAACGCCCAGCAGCACATGTGGTTCGTGGTGCCGCAGTTCCTGGGCTTTGTGCTGTTCATGATTGCCGGCGTGGCGGAGACGCGGCGCCTGCCTTTCGACCTGCCGGAATCGGAAAGCGAGCTGGTGGCCGGGTACCACTCCGAGTACTCGGGCATGAAGTTCGGGATGTTTTTCGTGGGCGAGTACATCGGCATCCTGCTGATCTCATCCATGATCACGGTGCTGTTTTTTGGCGGCTGGCAGGGACCGGTGCTGCCGGGAATTGTGTGGTACTTCATCAAAACATTTTTCTTCCTGGGATTTTTTATTCTGCTGCGGGCGTCGCTGCCCCGGCCACGCTTCGACCAGCTGATGGACTGGGGATGGAAGCTGATGCTGCCGCTGGCCCTGGCTAACCTGCTGGTGACCGGTGCGGTGAAGCTGGCGTTTTTTCGCTGAGACGTACGGAGAAGGAACACTAAGTCATGCTGAGCGTAATTCGAACCTTGTGGGACGTATTTCTTCACTCCTTTCGCAAGCGGGTGACCATCCAGTACCCGGAGCAGAAGGCGTATCTTTCGGCGCGCTATCGCGGGCGCATCATCCTTTCCCGCGATCCGGAAGGCGGGGAGCGCTGCGTCGCCTGCTACCTGTGCGCGGTGGCCTGCCCGGTGGATTGCATCGCCCTGCAGGCCACGGAAGATAATACCGGGCGCCGTTATCCGGAATTTTTCCGCATTAACTTTTCCCGCTGCATCTTCTGCGGCTACTGCGAGGAGGCCTGCCCGACCTATGCCATCCAGCTCACGCCGGATACAGAAATGGGCGAGTACCACCGTCAGAACATGGTTTACGAAAAGGAACACCTGCTGATCAGCGGCCCCGGCAAGTACCCGGACTACAACTTCTGGCGGGTTGCCGGAGTGAAGATCGGCGGCAAAGATAAGGGTGAGGCCGAGCGCGAAGCGCCGCCCACCGACCTGCGCAGTTTGTTGCCCTAGGAAGCGTATGTACCTGTTGTTCTACATCTCGGGAGCGATAGCGATCATCGCCACGGTGATGACTATTACGCGGCTGAATGCGGTTCACGCCCTGCTCTACTTCATCGTCTCCCTGCTTTCGGTGGCGGTCATTTTCTACATTCTGGGAGCGCCTTTCATTGCCGCGCTGGAAGTCATTATTTATGCCGGCGCCATCATGGTGTTATTCGTTTTTGTGGTCATGATGCTCAACCTGGGCGAGCGCGCGGTAGAGATGGAAAGCAACTGGCTGAACACGCGCATGTGGATTGGGCCGGAAATACTGGCTGCCATCCTTATCGCGGAGGTTGTGTACCTGGTCTCGCGGCCGCCGGTGGAAGTACATGCCATTCAGGCGGTCGAGCCGCACGAAGTTGGGCTCGCCCTCTTTGGCCCATATCTCATCGGCGTGGAATTGGCTTCCATGCTGCTTCTGGGCGCGCTGGTGGGCGCCTATCACCTGGGCTATCGCAAGCCCAGAGCTGTGGAGAATGCGGATGCCGACAATACCGATGCAACACGGGTTGCTGCTGGCGGGGATCCTGTTCGCGCTGGGCACGATCGGCCTGCTGGTGCGGCGTAATCTGGTGTTCACGCTGATGTCCATTGAGATCATGCTCAATGCCGCCGGCTTAGCCTTTATCGCCGCGGGCGCGCATTGGGTGCAGGCCGATGGCCAGGTGATGTTCCTGTTTATTCTGGCTATGGCGGCGTCAGAGGTGTCGGTCGGGCTGGCGCTGCTGCTGCGTCTCTACCACCAGCACGGCGTGCTCGATACCGACAGCGCCAGCGAGATGAGGGGATAGCGTGCTCGAACTCACCGGCATCATTCCGGCGATTCCGTTCTTCAGCTTCCTGCTGCTGGCGGTGTTCGGTCCACGCATGGCACGGAAGGCCGTGTCGGTTGTTGGCGTCGGCTCCATTGCTGCCAGCACGATCATTTCCGGGATTGTTACCGCCGTATTTATCTCGGCTCCGCCGTCCGGGTGGTCGTATCACGAGGTTATCTGGCGCTGGATGAGCGTTTCCAGTTTCCAGGCCGATATCGGCTTCTACCTGGACGCGCTTTCCGTAGTCATGGTGCTGGTGATCACCTTTGTCGCCTTTCTCATCCATCTTTATTCCACGGAGTACATGGAGGGCGATGAAGGCTACAGCCGGTTTTTCGCCTACATGAACCTGTTCGTCGCCTCCATGGTCACGCTTGTACTGGCCGATAACTTACTGCTGCTCTATCTGGGTTGGGAAGGCGTGGGCCTGTGCAGTTACCTGTTGATCGGATTCTGGTACACCGACCCGGCGAATGGGCGGGCAGCGCGCAAGGCGTTCATCGTGACCCGCGTAGGCGACACCTCGATGGTGATCGGGCTGTTCCTTATCTTTCAGCGGCTGGGCACGCTCAACATTCAGGAACTGATGCACCGCGCCGCTCAACAATGGCCGGTGGGGGCGGCGTTTGCTATCGCCGCAGCGGCCTTGCTGCTGGGAGGAGCGGTGGGCAAATCGGCACAACTGCCACTGCAAACCTGGCTGCCCGACGCGATGGCCGGTCCTACGCCCACCAGCGCGCTGATCCACGCTGCCACCATGGTGACCGCCGGCGTGTACCTGATCGCTCGCACCCACGTGCTGTTCAGCCTGGCGCCGCCGGTAATGCTGGCGGTGGCGGTCATTGGCGCTGCCACGCTGCTGCTGGCCGGATGCAGCGCGCTCACCCAGCGCGACATCAAGCGCGTGCTGGCCTACTCCACCATCAGCCAGATCGGCTACATGTTCCTTGCGCTGGGCGTCGGCGCCTGGTCGGCCGCCATTTTTCACTTCATGACCCACGCCTTCTTCAAGGCGCTGCTGTTCCTGGCTGCCGGAGCGGTGATTCAGGCGCAGCACGAGGAGCACGACATCTTCAAGATGGGCGGCCTGCGCCGCATGATTCCCATCACTTCCTGGGCGTTCCTGATTTCCGGCTGCGCGCTCGCCGGCCTGCCCATCATCACCGCCGGCTTCTACAGCAAGGGCATGATTCTGTGGGGCGCGTGGTCGTCGCCGCAGGGCGCGCCCGCGCTGTGGATCGCAGGCTTGGTGGGAGTGCTGCTGACCTCTCTCTACATTTTTCGTGTCATCTTTATTGCCTTCTTCGGGGAAGCGCAGATTCCAGTGGAACATCCGCCGCGCCTGGCCAAGAACTTGTCCATGGTTGTGCTCAGTGTGCTTTCGATCGTCGCGGGATGGGTGAATCTTCCGCCTTATCTTGGCAACAAGCTCTGGCTGGATGAACTGCTTCACACTTCATTGCCCACGGTTGCGGAAAAGCAGCTTGGATGGATGACAGAGGGTTGGTCGGAGGGAATTATTACGGCTGCCTTCGTGCTCGGCCTGCTCCTCGCCTATGAGTTGTACCTGAAGCATCGCGGCGCCACCCGGCCGCTCACGGAAAACGCCCTGGGCCGCGCCATCCACGAATTCTGGAACGCTGACTGGGGCTTCGACTTCGCCTACGACAAGCTGTTCGTCGCTCCAGTGGTCTGGTTCGCCCAGGTGGACAAGCGCGACTTTATTGACAAGTTCTACGCCGGATTGGCCGCCCTGAGCCGCGCCTGTTATCGCGCGCTCAGCGCCACTGAAAGCGGCCGCATGCGCTGGTATGCCGCCAGCATTGTGGGCGGCACTGTGGTTTTCGTGTTTATTGTGTTGTTCCTATGATTCTGGTCTGGTTCATTGCGATTCTGTTGGCCGGCGGCATCGCCTGCTGGGTAGTGGCGCGCTGGAGCGCTCCCGCTTGCCGCTGGACCGCCCTTGCAGCCACCGTTGCCGATTTCGTCCTCAGCCTCATTTTCTGGATTCGCTGCTACCCCGTGAACCTGCTGCGGCAGCAGGATTGGCTGCGCCAGGTGAACTGGACCTGGTTCCCTGAGGCCGGCATCCATTTCCATCTCGCCATTGATGGTCTGAGCCTGCTGCTGGTGGTGCTGACCTTCTTCCTCGGCATCGTCTCCGTGCTGGCCTCGTGGAACGAAATCCGCGAGGGCGTCGGCTTCTTCCACCTCAATCTGCTCTGGGTGGTGGCCGGGATCGCCGGAGTGTTCCTGGCGGTGGATCTGTTCCTCTTTTACTTCGCCTGGGAACTGATGCTCATTCCCATGTACTTCCTGATCGCCATCTGGGGACACGAGCGGCGGGTGTACGCGGCGGTCAAATTCTTTTTGTTTACCCAGCTCAGCGGCCTGCTGATGCTCATTTCTATCCTGGCCCTTTATTTCATCCATCACCGCGCCACCGGGGTTTACACCTTCGAGTACTCCGAGCTGATTGGCACCTCCATGCCGCTGCACGTGGCCATCTGGGTGATGCTCGGATTCTTCATCGCCTTCGCGGTGAAGCTACCCATGGTGCCGGTACACACCTGGCTGCCGGACGCGCACACGGAGGCGCCCACGGCGGGCAGCGTGATCCTGGCCGGACTGCTGCTCAAGACCGGGGCCTACGGCTTGCTGCGCTTCGTGGTGCCGCTGTTTCCCGCGGCGGCACATTGGTTCTCGCCTATCGCCACCATTCTGGCCGTTATCGGCATCATCTACGGCGCGGTGCTGGCTTTTGGCCAGACCGACCTCAAGCGCCTGGTGGCCTACACCAGCGTCAGCCACCTGGGTTTTGTCCTGCTGGGCATTTTTGTGTGGAACAAGCTGGCGCTCGAAGGTGCGCTGATCACTATCATTGCCCACGGCATCAGCACCGGCGCGCTCTTTGTGCTGGTGGGCTCGCTGCAGGAGCGCATTCATACCCGCGAGATGGACCGCATGAGCGGGCTGTGGCAGACCATCCCGCGCTTCAGCGGCGCTGCCATGTTCTTCGCCATGGCCTCCATCGGCCTGCCCGGACTGGGAGATTTCGTCGGCGAATTCCTCATTCTGCTGGGGACATATAAGGTGAGCGTGGGCCTGACCGTCGCCGCCTCCATCGGCGTGCTGGCCTCGACTCTCTACGGGTTGAAGTTCATCCAGCGGGCATTTCATGGCAGCAACGTGCATCACTGGGAACTGCACGACCTGTTCGCGCGCGAGGTGGTGATTATCGCCCCAATGATCGCCATCCTGCTTTGGCTCGGGCTGTTCCCGCAGCCGGTGCTGAATACGTTCACGCCCACCATGAACAAGTTGCAGCAAACGGCCAGCCAGCAGTACCAGGCATTGGACCGGGGGCAACAATGAATGGCGCGCGCCTGGTGGCGATTCTTCCGCTGCTGCTGCTGGCGGGCACGCCGGTGGGGCTGATGCTCATCATCGCTATCCGCCGCAGTCACCGCGCCGCCCTGGCCTGGACACTCATCGGACTGGCGGCATCTTTTTCGTCGCTGAGGGTTGCTGCCCAAGTGGCGCCGCAGCAGGTCACACCGCTGCTGGTGGTGGACCAGTATGCGTTGGTTTACTTCGGGATGATTATCGCCGCCACGGCGGCGGTGGCGGGCCTTGCCTACGGCTACCTGGAGCAGCACGCGGTGGAGAAGGAGGAGTTCTACATCCTGCTGCTGACCGCGGCGCTGGGCGCGGCGGTGCTGGCGGCCAGCAGCCATTTTGTTTCGTTCTTTCTGGGACTGGAGATCCTGAGCATCTCGCTGTACGCGCTGAACGCCTACATATACCCGCGCAAGACGGCGCTGGAAGCGGGCATCAAGTATCTGGTGCTGGCGGCGGCGTCCGCCGCATTCCTGCTCTTTGGCATGGCGCTGATTTACGCCGCCGTGGGCAACATGGAATTCAGCCGCATGGCCAGCCTGATGATGGAGACTGCCGGCCCGAACCGCACGCTGCTCCTGCCCGGCATGGCCATGATCATCACCGGCATGGCCTTCAAGCTGGC
>DASSQB010000307.1:0-21082 GCA_035702725.1 Terriglobales bacterium
TGGGCATTGGGCCCTTTCCCCTGGAGGGCCACGAAGATCCCGATCTGATCAATGCTGGAAAAGAAACTGTCACCGAAATTCCCGGCACCTCTTATTTTTCCAGCGCCGATTCGTTCGCCATGATCCGCGGCGGCCACATTGACCTGAGCGTGCTGGGAGCGATGGAAGTGGACGAAGAAGGCAACCTGGCCAACTGGATGATCCCGGGCAAAATGGTGAAGGGAATGGGCGGCGCCATGGACCTGGTGGCGGGCGCGCGCCGCGTAATCATTGCCATGGAGCACACCACCCGCGAAGGCCAGCCCAAAATTCTAAACAAGTGCACTCTGCCGCTAACCGGCGTGAAGGTGGTGGACACCATTGTCACCGAGATGGCCTACATCAACGTGACCCCGTCCGGCTTGGTGGTGGAGGAAGTGGCGCCCGGGTGTACTCCTGAGAGCGTGCAGGCCGCGACGGAGGCCAGACTCATCGTCAGCCCGCAATTGAAAGTGATGGCGAGCTGAAGGGGATTTGCGGATTAACGCCGGTGAGGGTGCGCGCGAGATGCATTCGCCCGGAAGGGCCCTGCATGACGCCGAACCGCTCAGTTGTTTCGCTGGGCCAGTTCCCGAGCGGCAATTCTTCCTTTCCGGCTCAGGCGATAGAGATGGCGGGGCGGACGGCCGGCGCCGGGCGATTTTTCCCAGCGCTGCTCCAGCCAGCCGCCGCCCTGCAAGCGCGCCAGAATAGGATAGAGCGTGCCCGACTTGAGACCGGTCTGCTTCAGTAAATCGTAACCATAATGCCACGCTGGCCCCCGCCGCAGGACAGCGAGCACGCTCATGGTCTGGGGCGAGCGGCGCAAGCGAAGAGGCATGCGAAAGTCTAGGTATATAGGATTATGCTGGTCAAGCACCTTCGAGTTCAGGAGCTGCGAAAGGCTGCGTCTCCCGGCCCCGTTTGAGGTAAAATGGAATGTGATATCAGCCCACATCCGGCGCAGGTTCTGCGGCTCACACCTGCGGACGTCGTTACAACGCAGCACTCACCTTCTTCATCCAGACCAGCGGCGCCTTATAGGTGGCCGAGGAGACCGAGCTTATGGCTCTGCACGATACAGCGGTTTCGCCGTGGCGTGCGCGGGTTGAGGACGTCCTGATCACCGGGGAACTGCGTTATCGAGTTCCCAAAAATAGCTCCTCCGTGGCCAAAGCGCGGGCCAGAAGCCGCCATTTGAAGGAACTGGCGGGCAAGAACGCGTCTACCCATGAATTTCTTGAGGCGCTGGCGCGTGCCGCGCGCGAGGTCTGCAATGCCGGAGCTGCCGGAGTCAGCAGGCTGGTGCAGTCTGACCACGGGGCTCCGCTGATTCGCTGGGAAACTGTGGCTGGCGATCTGGCCCAACATGCAGGCGCCACCAGCCCACGGGACTGGAGCCCTTCGGGCGCGACCCTGGACCGCAAATCACCACAGCTATTCCTTTATCCTGCCCGCTGTTTCCACTACCTGGGCGAACTGAAACCTGTCATTGTCGAAGGTCTGGTGGTGCCCATATTCGCGCACGGCGTGCCTTGGGGCACTTTGTGGGTGGTTTCGCACGAAGAGCACCACAATTTTGACCAGACCGATGTGGATGCCGTCAGCAGCCTGGCCGAATTCGCCGCCGGCATCCTGGGCCGTGTGGCCAGGGCGGCGCCGGCGTAAGAGCAGTTCCCAGTTGCCAGTACCCAGAACTCGGCCCTGTGGAACCGCGAGTACTCGGTCAGGCGCTTTTATGTCCGGCGCCCAGAACTTAGATCCGGGTTCTACTCGTCGAGCGGAGTTGTGGAATTGAGACGCAAATTCGCCTAGAAACTGCATTTCACATCGGCAACACCAGTTCGCGCTTTACAATCAAATAGTTGCGGCCTGCCGAAGCAAAGGACTAGAGTTTCCGATGGGTGCAGGCAGCCCGGTTATTTTTTGCCTGGCAACACTCCCAACCGGAACGCTCGCACGGGAGGCAGGGTTATGAAAAAAGTTTTGGTCGTCATTGGTGTAATCATCGTAGTTCTTGTAGTGATCGTCGTTGCCGTACCCTTTTTCATTGATGCTAACCAGTTCCGTCCCAGGATTGAAACACAGCTGACCGATGCGCTCGGACGGCAGGTGAAGATCGGCAATTTAAGCCTTAAGCTTTGGCGCGGGCAGTTGGGGGCCGACAACATTTCCATCGCTGACGATCCCGCCTTCAGCCACAATCCCTTTGTGCAAGCTAGGGCGCTGGACATCAGCGTGGAAATCATGCCGCTGATCTTCAACCGCGCTGTACATGTCCAGTCGCTGACCCTGGAGCAGCCGCAGGTAGCGCTGATTCGCTCTGCTAACGGCACCTGGAATTTCTCCAGCATCGGACAGAACAAGGGAAAACAGCCCGCACAAAAGCAGGGCGCGGAAGCGCACTCAGCATCGAAGAAGCCGGAGAGCAGCGGCGCTTCCTCCAGTGGCGGCAGCAGCGGCGCGGCACCCGAAATTCAGATCCAGAAGCTGGAGATCGCCAATGGCCGCATTCTGCTGGGCTCGGTGGGCCGCCGCCCGAACACCTACGATGCCGTCAATCTGACCGCAAGCAATGTCTCGTATGATTCCCGCTTTCCGTTTTCGCTCTCGGCCAATATGCCCGGCGGGGGCAAGATGGATGTGAAGGGCCAGGCGGGGCCGGTGGATCGCAGCGACGCCTCGCGCACTCCCTTTAGCGCACAAGCCAATATCACGCGCCTGGATCTGGCCGCGAGCGGCCTTGTGGATCCGGGTGCAGGAATCGCCGGCGTGGCGGACTTCAAAGGAACCGTGCAGTCCGATGGCAACCACGCTCAAGCCAAGGGCGCGGTTACAGCCTCCAAGCTGTGCCTGGTGAAGGGCTGCCACCCAGCTAGCCAGCCCATCACAGTGGATTACGCCTCCGACTATGATATGGCGCGGCAAACCGGCACCGTGGAAAACACCCGCATCGTGACCGGCAAGAGCGCGGTGAACCTGGCCGGCAATTATGACTTGCACGGTGCTTCACCGGTGCTGCACATGAAGGTGAATGCGCCCAGCATTCCGGTGCAGGACGTGCAGGCTTTGCTGCCTGCCATGGGCGTAATTCTGCCTGAGGGCGCTTCGCTGCAGAGCGGCAACGGGGACGCGCATTTATCGGCAGATGGACCGGTGAGCAACCTGGTCACCACCGGGAATGTGGCGCTCAACAACGCCCGGCTGGCCGGCTTCAGCCTGGGCTCGAAGATGGCGGCTCTTTCGGTTCTCTCCGGCATCAACAAGGCAGCATCCGACACGGTCATTCAAACGCTGAGTTCCGGCGTGCGCATTGCGCCTGCGGGCATCAATGCCGACAATCTGAAGCTGATGGTGGCGGGAATCGGCACCCTGACCGGCGCGGGCACCATTGCCTCCAACAGCGCCATAAATTTTAAAATGCTGCTCCAGGGCGGCGCGGGAAGTGGTGTGGGCGACGTTCTTTCGCGAGTCGGAGTGGGCAAGAGCGCCGCCGCCCGCGGCATTCCCTTTATGATCCAGGGCACGACCTCGCGGCCCATCATCGTGCCCGACGTGAAAGGCATGTTGGCTGGCAAGATCGGCGCCCCTGGCGGGGGCCAACAGCAGAACTCGGCTCAGGGCGTGCAGCAGATGCTGGGCAACATTCTGGGGAAGAAAAAGAAGCCACAATAGGGAACCGCCCGGCAGCTACAATTCCAGTCTGAATGAAACGCGAAGTGCTGGTTCTGCGCGAAGAGGAAATTCGCGCTCTGCTGGATCCCGCCGCCTGCATTCAGGCGATGGAGCAGGCGCTCGCCGCCTACGCCACCGGCAAGGCGCAGCTGCCTCCGGTCATCAACCTGGAAGTGCCGGAGCACCACGGCGAAGTACACATCAAGACCGGCCACCTGAGCGGCGGGCCGTACTACGCGGTGAAGATTGCGTCGGGGTTTTACGACAATGCCGCGCTGGGTTTGGCGAGCAGCAGCGGCATGGTGCTGGTTTTTGACGCGCGCACAGGAGCGCCGGCAGCCTTTCTGCTGGACAACGGGTTTATCACCGACCTGCGCACGGCCGCGGCCGGCGCATTGGCGGCAAAATATCTTGCGCGCAAACAGGTCAACACCGTAGCCCTGATTGGATGTGGGGCGCAGGCGCGTTACCAGACGAAACTACTGCCCCTGGTGCGGAGTTTTCGCGAAGTTCGCGTGTGGGGTCGAAGCCTGGGGAAAGCGGAGGCATGCGTCGAAGATTTGCGCCGCGGCGGCATTTCCGGCCAGCCGAAGTTTGGCGTGGCGAATTCCGTGGAAGATGCCGTGCGCAATGCCGATCTGGTTATCACCGTGACGGCCAGCCGTGAGCCCCTGGTGCGCGCCGAGTGGCTGGTACCCGGCGCCACGGTGATTGCTGTTGGTTCAGACGGTTCCGACAAGCAGGAACTCGATGTGGGAGTACTGGCACGTGCCGACCGCATTGTCGCTGACAGCCTGCCGCAATGCCTCCGCCTGGGCGAAATTCATCATGCCGTGGAGCAGGGCGCAATCAGCAAGGAAAAGGTGAGCGCCCAACTCGGGGAGATTGCCGCCAGGCTCAAGCCCGGGCGCGTGAGCGATGAGGAATTGATTGTGTGCGACCTGACCGGCGTGGGCGTGCAGGATGTGGCCGCGGCCAGCTTGGTAATGGAACGGGCGCTGGCCGCAGGCGCGGGCGAGAAAGTGGAGCTATAGAAGGATGTGTGGGGACGGGGCTGTGCCCCGTCCAGGTGGGGCGGAGCCCCGCCTCCACACGAACTTACGCTGCCCCGCTCTGAACGGCTCGCATCTGCGGGCGGGTCTTAGCCTTTAGCGCGTTTAGCACTTCATCCACGCGCGCCAGTCCGCGCAGTGTGTAGTCCAGGTCGTAGCCGTAGCCCAGGCGCAGATACTTGCCCATGCCGAAGAAATCGCCCGGCATGATCAGGACCGATTGCTCCTTCATCACCCGGTTCATGAGCGCTGACGAAGAAATTGGCAGTTTGTAGCGGACGTAGGCGATAGCGCCGGCGACCGGTGGGATGTAGCTGAAGATGTCGTCGTGCTTCTGGATCCAGGCTTCGAGGCGCGGCAACTGACGGCGCAGGATGGCGCGAGTGCGCTCGAGCAGTTGATCGCGGCGCGGCGGTTCCAGGGCAATGCGCGCCAGACGCTCAGAAATGTAAGTTGGAGTCAGAGTGAGGTAATCGTGGTAGGAGCAGAGCCTGGCAACCGCCTTCGGCGGGCCCACAATCCAGCCAATGCGCAGCCCCGGCATGCCGAACGCCTTCGACAGCCCGGAGGAAATGAGCAGCTTGTCATAGCGTCCCCAGAATGAGGGCGTAAGTCCGCCCTGCAACTCGGCGCCACGGTAGATTTCGTCGGCCAGCAGCCAGGCATTGGCGCGGCGCGCGGCGCGCACTACTGCGTCCATTTCTTCCTCGGTGAGCACGCCGCCGGTGGGGTTATTGGGATTGGTGATGACGATGAGCTTCGTCTTTTTCGTGACCGCGCGCTCCAGGCTCTCCAGGTCCAGCGCCCAGCGCAGTTTCCCGTTTTCGCGGCGTTCCTTCAGCCAGATGGCGTCTGCACGCCCGGCATAGGCGCGAGCCAGTCCCCAGGTCTGCAGGTAGTTGGGCAGCATGACCGCGGCGCGGTCCGTTTTCTCCAGCATGGACCACAGCACCATGTAGTTGGCTTCGGCACCGCCGTTCACCACAGTGACGTGCTCGGGCGTGGCGCCGGGATACCACTGGGCAATGCTTTCCCGCAGCTCGGGCGAGCCGTTGGCGGGCGCATATTTCAGGCTCCAGGAGGCAAGTTCCTTCATCTGCGCGGGGCTGAGCAGTTCCTCGATTTTCAGCGGCAGCACGCCGCTTTCAGAGAGGTTGTAGTCCACCTCATTCTCGTAGGTGCACTGCATTCGCTCCATGCGGAAGGTGTCAATGCGCATGTGGACTCCTCGTGTGCATCAATGCTGACTCCTGCTTTCTCGCCTCCCGCTCCCTGGCCAGCACCACTGCACATGCGGGCGCCGCGGTGCCAGCACACGTTGTAGAAGGCGCGAACCTTGCCGCGCTGATCGCGGCTGTCTCAGCGAAATTATAGAGGGATTTCCGGTTCCTGATAATGCTTGCCTCGGCCTTTTCACGGCAAAAGGACGCCGGACCAGAGCCGCGGTATACACACATCCTGCGTGCGGCCTTGCCTTAACCGAGCCAACTCGGGCTGCAGTATTGTCTTTATCCGGCACGAAGTATGAGCTTATAATCCGCCCCAACCGTGAGGGGGTTACGTCTAGCAGGTGTGTTTTTGGGGCTTCTCGCCGCGGCCGTAGGAGCGGCCCGCGCTCAATCCTTACCCCCTATCGAGACCAACCAGAACCACCATCCAGCCGGCGAACTCCACAACGGTGTATTTACGATCCAACTTGAGGTCGGCAAAGGCATCTGGCATCCGGAAAGCGAAGATGGCGCCGGGATGGCAGTGTACGCGTTTGGCGAGGCTGGCCACCAATTGCAAAATCCGGGACCGCTGATCCGCGTGCCGCAGGGCACTGAGATTCATGCCTCCGTACACAATACCCTCCCAGTGCCAATCAGCGTCTATGGATTGGCGGAACCAGGCGCCGCAGACCGCCAGGCTCTCCATCTGGCGCCGGACGCCACCCAAAGCGCCACCCTCAAGGCGGGAACACCGGGAGTGTACTTCTATTGGGGCGCCACAACGGCGACCGACTTGAGAGCGCGCCACGGGATTGACTCGCAGTTGAATGGCGCTTTGGTCGTGGATCCTCCGGGCGGCAGTCCGAAAGATGAAATCTTCCTCATCAGCATTTGGGCCAATGGTCCGAGCATATTGGCTAGCGAATTCGTGGCGACGATCAACGGCAAATCCTGGCCGTACACCGAACGCTTGCAATATGCGGTTGGCGAGCCGGTGCGCTGGCGCTGGATTAACGCCAGTGATCTGGGTCATGCCATGCATCTCCACGGCTTCTACTACCGTATTGACGCCTTCAACCGAAACGGCCGAATTGAGAACTACAGCGGAGACTTGCGGCCGCGCGTCGTAACCCATTGGATTGGTCCGGAAGAGACATTTGACATGAGCTGGTCGCCGGAGCGGGCCGGACGCTGGCTCTTTCATTGTCACATGATGGCCCACATGGTCCCGCCGACGCTTCCTCGCGATGCGCTGGTTAAGCCCGCAGCATCGCATTCCGAGGAGCACGCCGAGCATGATGCCATGGGCATGGGGCAGTTGGTCCTGGGTGTAACCGTGCCGGCGCGGCCGGGAGAGCCCACTCCCCCACCGTGGCATGCCGAACGCCATTTGCGGCTGGTTATCGCCGAACCGGGCAGTGGCGACCGGCCTTATGCTTTGCAGCTAAGCGACTCTGGACAAGCGTTCGCCGGCAAGGCGAAGCCCGGATTGATTGGCCCGCCTATCGTGCTCACCCGTGGCCAGCCGGTAGATATTGAGGTGGTCAACCATTTGCTGCAGCCGACGGCCATCCACTGGCATGGTATTGAGCTGGAAAGCTACTACGACGGCGTGCCGGGGTGGTCAGGAACGGCCACCGAGATCACTCCGCCCATTGCCCCCGGCGGTTCATTCATCGCCCGCATGGCGCCGCCGCGCGCGGGTACCTTCATTTACCACACCCACTGGCACGACATCTCGCAGCTCACCCATGGCTTATACGGACCGCTGATCGTTCTTCCTCCGGGAGAGAAATTCGATCCCGCATCCGACCTGGCGTTCGTCTTCAGCGAGGGCCAATTCGATACGTTGGGGACGATGTTCCTTGTCAACGGGCTTCCCCAATTGCCGGCGCTGCGTTTGCAGACCGGCAAGCGATACCGGCTGCGGCTGATCAATATTGCGCCGAACAACGTGGCCCTGCAGGTTTCCCTGCATGACGGCCACGGCCTAGCGCAGTGGCAAATCATTGCCAAGGACGGGGCGGATCTACCTCATGGGGCAATTCAACCCGCACCCGCCGAGACGCCCATTACCGTCGGCGAAACCTACGATGCCGAATTCGAAACCGATGTGCCTAAGGAGTTAGTCCTCGACTTCTACTTGCCGGGTCCCAAGGCACATACCACGGAAACACTCGTCTTTACAGCCGCAAAGGCTGCGGACTAAGAGCGCACAGGCCGGCGTTCTAACCCCATTGTTCTTTTCCCTCAACGACACCAAGGCACTCGGTCCATCGTCTGAAATCGGACAGGCGGCATCGAAATCGGACAGTTCGGTCTGGCTATTGCGATAACGAAATGCCGCCACGCTCGTCTTTTTAATGACATATAGCTGGACGCTCCCCGGCATCGCAGGTGCTCTTAATTCACCTTCGCCAAACCAGCGAGGGAACTGGCCACCGGCGGCTTGCGTACCTTCAGCAGCGTGGGGTCAAGCAATGGGAAATCTCATGCAGGATCTCAGATATGGTTTGCGCGTTTTGCGCAAGAGCCCGGGCTTTGCCGCGGTGGCGATCGTTGTGCTTGCCCTGGGTATAGGCGCCAATACTGCCATTTTCAGCGTGGTGAATGCGGTGCTGTTGCGGCCGCTGCCTTACCGCGATCCCAGCCGCCTCATGCAGGTGTGGCACGTGCCCCCGCCAAAGGAGTTTCCCGGGATGACGATGTTTTCGGTCTCACCGGCCAACTACCTGGACTGGGAGCGGCAGAACCATGTCTTCGAGAGCATGGCGATTTACGGGTTTCAAAGCTTTAACATCACGGGCACCGACCAGCCACAGGCGCTGCAAGCCTCGGGAGTATCGCAGGACTTTTACCGCACTCTGGGTGTGCGGCCCCTCCTGGGCCGCACCTTCACGGCTGAGGAGGAGCAGCCCGGCCACAACCATGTGGTCGTCCTCGGCTATGCCTTGTGGAAATCCGCCTTTGGCGGTAATCCCAGGATCGTAGGCAGCACCATCAGTCTGGATGATCAGCAGTACACGGTAGTCGGCGTGATGCCGCCCAACTTCAAATTTCCCGACTGGGCGCAACTATGGGCGCCACTGGGTTGGACGGCACAGGAGCGCGCGGTGCGCGGCAATCACAATTACATGGTGATCGGGCGCCTGAGGTCGGACACCATCATTCAGCAGGCCCAGGCCGAGATGAACACCATCTCCGCCCGTCTGCAGCAGCAGTACCCGGTGGATGATGCGGGATGGGGCGCGGTGATTGTGCCTTTGCGCGAGCAACTGGTGGGCGACATGCGCCCGGCGCTGCTGGTCCTGCTGGGAGCGGTGGCATTCGTGCTGTTGATCGCCTGTGCCAATGTGGCCAACCTGGTGCTGGCCAAAACCGTAAGCCGGCGCAAGGAACTGGCCATTCGTGCCGCCCTGGGAGCGAGCCGCGCACGCATCTTGCGCGGCGTGCTGATGGAAACCGTTCTGCTGGCGGTGATCGGCGGCACCCTCGGCCTGCTGGTGGCGCATTTCGGGATGAAACTGATAGTGGACTTCCTGGTGGCCACGCACGCGCCACGCGCAGGCGAGATCAGCCTGGACGGATGGGTGCTGGTCTTCACCCTTTCTGTTTCCGTACTGGCCGGCATCATCGCCGGCCTGGCGCCGGCCTGGCGCTACACGCGCAACGATTTTGACGTTCACGAGGCCTTAAAGCAGGCGGCGGGCAGGACCGAGACCGAATCAGGAGGAAAGAATACCCGGGCTGCCCTGGTGGTTTGCGAAGTGGCGTTGTCGTTGCTTTTGCTGGTGGGCGCAGGGCTGATGATTCGCAGTTTGTGGGCGCTGCGCGGCACCGACCCGGGGTTCGACCCGCGCAATGTGCTCACCATGGTGCTGCCCACTTCCGTCACCCGATATCCCACACTGGAGCAAACCATTGCCTTTTGGAACCGGCTACTGCCGCAGGTGCGGGCGCTGCCGGGGGTGGTGTACGCGGGAGCCACCGATTCGCTGCCTCTTTCCGGCGACGGCTCCACCCAGCCTGTGACCGTGGAGGGCCGTCCCGTGCTGCCCATGGCGGAGCAGCCGGAAGTGGGCGTGCGCATATTTACTCCAGGATACCTGGAGGCCATGCGCGTGCCGCTGCTGCGCGGGCGCTTGCTCAATGACGGAGATGTCGCCGGCCGCCCGCCGGTGACCGTTATCAGCGCGGCCATGGCCAAGCAGTTCTGGCCCCACGAAGATCCCATCGGCAAACACCTG
Organism: Terriglobales bacterium; assembly: GCA_035702725.1. Classification (GTDB taxonomy): domain Bacteria; phylum Acidobacteriota; class Terriglobia; order Terriglobales; family Acidobacteriaceae; genus JAICWP01. The sequence goes on from DASSQB010000307.1 coordinate 10,204, forward strand.
ACGCTCACCTTCTTTCCTGGCATTGCGCGTGAGGTGGTAGGCGTGGTGGGCGACGTGAAGATGGATGCTTTGAATGCGTCCCAGACCCAGTCTATGGTCTATATTCCGCTGGCGCAGATGACGTTACCCCCGGGAGAGGTCTGGCACGGATTTGCCATGTCGCTGGTAGTGCGAACCGCCAATGCGCCCAGCAGCGCGGCGACAGGGATCACCGCCGCGGTCCACCAGGTGGACTCGGCGCAGCCGGTCATGCAGGTGGAAACCATGGAAGACATGGTGGCCGAGTCCATCTCCCAGCAGCGCTTCACCATGCTGCTGCTCGCCGCCTTCGCCGGATTGGCTCTGCTGCTGGCGGCCGCCGGCATCTATAGCGTGCTTTCTTACAGCGTGCGCCGTCGGGTGCGGGAGATCGGCATCCGCATGGCTCTGGGGGCGCAGATCGGCGATGTCCTGCGCCTGATTGTGGTGGAGGGCATGAAGCCCACCCTGCTGGGCCTGGCCATCGGCCTGGTTGGGGCACTGGCGCTGGGGCGCGTGCTGTCCAAACTCATCTATGGCGTGAGCCCGGCCGATCCGGCTACCTTCGCCGCGGTTTCGGCGCTGCTCGCCGCGGTGGCCCTGGCAGCCAGCATCATTCCTGCCTGGCGCGCCACCCGCGTGGAGCCGGTGAAGACGCTACATGAGGAATGAGCTGGCGCCAGACTTTAGGACTCGGGAAAGATTACGGTCGTTTGCATCCATCTTTGGGCTCGACCAGAAGGGCGTGAACTTCGCTCTTGCCGATGTTCTCCGTAAAGTGAGTCACCGGGTCGCGCCAGACAACGTCCCCGGCATGGTTATGACTTTCGTTGACTCCTCCCCCCGGCGAACTGCCGCGCATGTTCGAGTCTGTGAAGTAATAGACAACCACTCCACACGGATGCGAATGCATCGGCTCCTTCTCGCCCGGTTTGATGTGGTAGTCAATGACGCGCACGTGGCTGTTGTCGAGAACCACCTTATACATCTGAGGAGCAAGTTTTGTGGCGTCCTGGAAAAAGATTACGCCCGATGATCTGGCAAACGCGACGCTTGCTATTAAAGCTCCGGCAAGCAAGCCGGTGGTGAGATAAGCTACTTTCTTCATGTTTTCCTTTCCCCACTCGCAGTAAGAAATTTCGAAAGGCAGATGCAGACGATGCAGGCGTGACATTCTGAAGCAGGCCATTGACCGCTGTAAACATCCATTTCTAAACGCACGTACACAAAGGCCGCTCAGGGGTGTTCAGGGAATGGGAGGCTGAGTCGCAAAAAAAGACTCGGCGCTGCATAATTTTGCACAAAAGCCGCACTAACTCTCATCTTGACAACTGCTTAGCCGGGGAGCAGCGTGAGTGACCGCACAGCCGCCTCCTGTGGCGGCCAGCAGTAATGCACCCGGTCCAGGCCCTCGCAGTTGCTGATTAGATAGTTCATGTAGTGAAAGAGGAGAGAAAGACATGAAAGCGACCACTGCGAAGATTTTTGTGTTAGCTCTCGCCCTCTGTTTGCCATCGGCTATGGCGCATGCCACCGGTTACTCCATCACGATTCCCAGCGTGGCCGGCTACCCGACAACTACGATCAAATTCTCCGCGCCAGGATTCCTAACTGGCTCCCACGCCATTGCCGCCAACAGCATCAAGGTGAGCTTCGATGGCGCAGACTTTGCCGCCTCGCCCACCGGGGGACAGTGGGTGACCAACGCTTCGGGTACTTACTTCGGATTCACTTGCAATGCATCGTCTCTTGAATGCATGAAGGCGACCCGGGGTAAGGGTTCCTATACCTACAAGCTGGTTGGCCCAGCGTTCACTGCGCCCGCTCGCAAAGGAGAATTCCATCTGAACTGGGATGTGAATCCTCCCGGTGATGTAGTGCTGGACGTCGCCAACCTCCCCGAACCCAGCAGCGTTTTCCTGTTCCTAACCGGGATGCTTACCCTGATTTGGGTGACCCGCAAAAAAGTAATGGCCTGAATTCGCAGCGAGCATTTGGAAGCAGAAGAGAGCCGGCTCCTCGCGACCCAGATCTGCCGCGAGATTTGAGCGGGCCTTTCGTGCTTACCGCTGACCCGGCGAGCGAAATCGCGGCAGCAGGAACGGTGTCTGCCGGCGATATTGCGCGTAGGCTGCGCCGTGCTTCCATAACAGTTCCTTCTCTTCTATCCACTTGTCCCAGGAGAGCACCAGCAGGGCAAAAATGCCCACTCCGCCGAAAAGAGCGATGGGACTGTTGGCCAGTAGCGCCCACCCAGCCAGCCATAGAATCGCGCCCAGCGCCATGGGATTGCGCGTAAACCTGTAGGGGCCATCACAGAGCAAAACTCGAGTTGGCACCAGGGGAAGCGGAGTGCCCTCGCCTTTCTTGTGTTGCCAGTAGATGGACCAGGCCAGCCAGGGCACTCCCGCCACAAAGGGTGCAACTGCCAGCCACCGCAGATGAGGAGCGCGCGTCCATAGCGATAGCCCGAAGGTGTGATCCAGCTTGCCGCCCAGGTAAACCAATATTGCCGGAATCAGGACAAGCTCCAGCACGGAACCGAACAGGGTAGCGGCCAGCAAATGCGCGAATGGGTGAGGAGAGCCGGAGCGACGGACCAGGAAGGCCAGCACCGGCTTGAAGTGAGTTCGTTCGTCCATTGCATCTAAAGGACTAGGGGCTTCCGCCGAATTGGAAGAAGGCCGCTGCATCCCTCCCCCATAAGCTCTCGCTGTTCCTTTTTACTGCTCCCCTGCCCACACATACCATTACTAAAGATTGGTCCCCACCTGTAGGTTATCTGGCGACGAGGGCGCCCGGCAGGCTAAGCTTCCACGATTTTCTTGATTTCGCGGTCGGCTGGAAGGTAGGGGATTTGTCATGCTTCTCCCCATCAAGCACGAGAATATGTCGGCGCGGCGCTTGCCGGTTATCACCCTGGCGCTGATAGCCATCAACCTGGTAGCGTTCCTCGGCACTCACTACACAATTGAAGAGCAGGCGCCAAAAATCGGTAAGGCCCGGGCGCACATCCTGCTGCTCGCCGCCGCCCATCCGGAACTGAAGCTCACGCCCGAGGCACAGCAATTGGTCGCCAGCTTCCAGAAGGAGCACGCTTCCACCTGGAAGAAGATTCAAAACCCAAATCACACGGCAATTGACGACTGGGACACCAGGATGCGTTCGGAGCAGGACGCGGAGGCGCTGCAGGAGGAAATGGACTCGCTGTGCAATGAGTTCACTACGCTTTCCGCCGTGTCGCTGACGGCGCACTACGCTTTCATACCCGCGCACCCCACGGCCATCAGCTACCTGACCGCCAATTTTCTGCATGGGGGATGGCTGCACCTGATCGGCAATATGTGGTTCTTGTGGCTGGCGGGGTTTGTATTGGAAGATGTTTGGGGACGGCCCCTGTACACCGCTTTCTATCTTGTAGCCGGCGCCGCAGCGCTGCAGTTCCACGCCTGGACCAATGCCGGCAGCATGGTGCCGACCCTGGGCGCATCGGGAGCCGTGGCAGCGCTGATGGGCGCTTTCCTGGTGCGCTTCCCGAAGATGAAGATTCGCATGGTGTGGCTGTTCATGTTTCGACTGATTCGCTTTAACGCGCCCGCCTACACGCTGCTGCCTTTGTGGCTGCTGATGGAGGTTTTCTACGGCGCGGCCTTTGGCGGGGCCAGCGGCGTGGCCCATTGGGCGCACGTGGGCGGCTTCGCTTTCGGCGCGCTGGCCGCAGTCGCACTGCGCTACTCGGGCCTGGAGCAGAAAGCCAACGAGGCGGTGGAGTCGAAGGTGGCCTGGACCACGCATCCTGAAATTGACCAGGCCCATGAATTGATCGAGCAGGGCCAGTTCGATGCCGCCGGCGAACTTCTCAAGAAGCATCTGGCCGCGCAGCCGGACTCGGTTGACGCCTGCACCTTGCTGCGCGATATCCACTGGAAAAAGCAGGATCTTCCTGCCTACCATGAAGCCACGGCCAAGCTCTGCGCCCTGCACCTGAAGATGCGCGAGCCGGATGCGGCCTGGCAGGACTACGAAGAATTTCTCAACTCCGGCGGCACCCACCTTCCCGCAGCCATCTGGCTGGAACTGTGTCGCGCTCTGGAGCAGCAGCAGAATTTTGAGCGCGCGCTGACGGAGTATTTGAGCCTCGCGGAAAACTATTCTTCTGAACGCGTCGCACTGATGGCGCAACTGGCGGCGGCCCGCCTCTGCCTCAAGCGGCTCAACCGGCCCCAGGACGCGCTGCAATTGTTTCAGGCAGCCGCAGCTTCGCCAGTGCCTCACCTCGACCTGGAAGTCAACATCCAGGCTGGGATCAAGGAAGCGCAGACGGCTCTTTCCGGCGGTCCGAAGGCCATGGGCGCAAGCGCCGGCGCGTAGTTCAGTTCTCAGTTCTCGGTTCTCAGTTGACCACCCGCCAGCCGGCATCATGCTAAGCGAATTCGCGGGCGAGGGCGCCCGCGCCACAAGAGTCACAGCAATGCTCAGCAAAAGCTAACAGGCGAAAGCCAAGAGCCGATGGCGGAGAGCCGACGATCAACCCTACGGCAGTAGCCCGCCGCGGCTCTGCACGTGGCGCACGAAAGCTTCTGCCTGGCCCACCCCGCTCTCCACGCCGCGGAATCGCGCTACCTGCTCCTGCAGCGCGTAGAAGCGGTCAGGACTCTGGCTGGCGTGCGCATAACATGCAGCGCGTTTGCGCTGCTCGGCACCGGTGATATCCACGTACTCTGTGGGTGAGAACATCAGCGTGTCCTCGCCGTCGGATACTTCGTAGTAATAGAGCGCAAAGCTCTTGCCCAGGCGCAGCCAGGCTTCGTAGCAGAGAAGGGACGTGGCGCGATGATCGGGATGGCCGTCAATGGGCCACTGAGTGAAGAGCACATCCGGCTTCTCGTCTTCAATGATGCGGGCGAAGCTGTCGTAATGTGCTTTATCAACCACCGACTGGCCATCCACCTGGCCGGCAAAAAGCGCCTTGGCTTTGAGCAATTCGCAAGCTTTCGCCGCTTCGGCGCTGCGGATGGCGGCTGCTTCGCTGCCAGCCTTGCCCGGAATGCCACCCTCGCCGCGATTCAGATAAAGCAAGGTCACAGCGTGCCCTTGTTCGGTATAGCGGGCGACGGTCCCGCCGCAGCCGTATTCCGGATCTCCCGGGTGACCGCCCGCCACGATTACTTTGAGCTTTCTCTGCTCAGCCCGATCCTGGGCGCTGAGCTCGGCTGTCGCAGCGCCGACGATTGCCGCCGAGGGCAGCGTCCAGACCGCATCCCGCAGAAACTTGCGCCGCGAAGAATCATTCATGAATTCCTCCGAAGCTGCCTGACAGTCTACCTTTTGTGAAACCTGCTTTATGAGGATGTTCCCACGCCGACCTCACTGTGTCGGCAGGATATTACGAGGCTTGCGCCACGGACTGTACCGGTCTCGTAGAGACCGGATGAGAGCCCGCCAGTTTACTGGCGGGTGAGGTTGCCAACAGCTCTAGAGTCCCGTCGGGACGGCTGAGGCACAGTTGCATTCAGTCGTTTCTACGGAACTAGCGGCCGGAACCCATGCTTCCCGCCACTGAAGTGGCGGGCTACTTTGAGAACGTACCTGCGGGACGTGTTCGCAACTAAAACCTGCTGTCCCGAACACAGTATTGGCTGCAAGGGGGCGTTGGGCGAAAAGGGCGAGTTGGATTATCAGACTTTGTGGGCGGAATGCTGATTGCTGATCCCTGATTGCTGACTGCTTGTAGCTACCGCTCAACTTCCGCCAGCACCCCGGGATGGTGCGCCGCCATTTCCCGCGCTACCGCCAGGCCCAGGCGGCGGATGCCTTCGCGAATCTGCTGCGGATTGGAGTGCGAGAAGTTCAGGCGCATATGGCGGCGGCCCTCGTCGCCGCCGGGATAAAAGCAGTCTCCCGGCACGAAGGCCACGTTCTCCCGCAGCGCGGCCTGGAAAAGGTGCTCCATGTCCAAACCCTCAGGCAGCGTTACCCAAAGGAATAGCCCTCCCTGGGGATGAGTCCACGTGACCTCCGGTGGGAAGTATTCCGAAAGCGCAGCCAGCATCACGTCGCGGCGCTCGCGGTAAACGGTGCGGATCTTCTTCACATGCTCGTCGAGAAAACCGTCGTGCACCACCTCGTAGGCCACCATCTGGTCGAAAGTGCTGGTGTGCAGGTCGGCGCCCTGCTTGAACTGCACCAGCTTGCTGATCACGTCGGGCGGGGCCACGATCCAGCCCAGGCGTATGCCCGGCGCTAGCGTCTTGGAGAAGGTGCTTAGGTAGATGACGTTGCCCAGTTTGCCGTCGTCGCGGCGCAGGTTGTCGCGGTCCAGCACCAGCAGCGGCGGCAGGTGCTCGCCCTCAAAGCGCAGCTGTCCATAAGGATCGTCCTCAATGATGGGAATGCCGTATTTGTCGGCCAGCAGCACCAGTTCGTGGCGCCGTGGCTCGCAGAGCGTTACGCCGCCCGGATTCTGGAAGTTGGGCAGGACATACATGAATTTGGGGCCGGAGCGCAATGCTTCTTCCAGTTCGCCAGTGCGCAGACCGTCATGGTCCACGGGCACGCTCACGTATTCCGCTCCATAAACGTTGAACCCCTGCAGCGCTCCCAGGTAGGTGGGGGCTTCCACCAGGATGCGGTCGCCGGGATTGATCAGCAGCTTGCCAATCAGGTCGAGCGCTTGCTGTGAGCCGCTGGTAATAAGCACGTTTTCCGGGCCGGCAATAATCCCGTATTTCGCCATCTTCTGGGCCAGGTACTCGCGCAGCGGCGTGTAGCCCTCGGAGGCGCTGTACTGCAGCGCCATCGCTCCTTTGGCCTCCAGCACGCGGTGGCAGGCGGTCTCGAAGCGCTCTACCGGAAAGACCTCGGGAGCAGGCAAGCCGCCGGCAAAGGAAATCACCTCCGGCCGCTGCGTCAGCTTCAGCAGTTCCCGGATGGTGGAGCTTTTGACGGACTTAGTGCGTTGCGCGAACCGATGCGCCCAGGGCGTGGACATACGGTTTCCTCCCTACACCTCTTAGCCTACGCTACTTCAGATGCGACCAGAGCGGATGTGACGTGCGTTACGTAGGGCTGTGGCGGGGGTACGAATCAGTACCCAGTCCCCAGTCTCCAGAATGTATCTCCAGGACTTAGGGCCAAGGTCTCAGAGCCAAGATTTGAAAGCTGACAGCTTGACCCCTTGTGCTCACTTCCTGGACTTCCGTAGTCTAACTATGGGAGCCAGCCTATGCCGTGCCGCTTCCATTGACCCCATGCAGGCGTTGCGGGCGGAGTAGACGGTTGAGGTGAACCTCCAGCAATGAAAGACTTCTGCAACCTCGTTATCTGTGCTTTTTGCCCAGCACCAGCAGCTTGGAACTGACCTTCAGCCCCGCCTGACTGGCGGGTAAGGGGTTCATTTCGAAACGCACACTGTCATCTTCCAGGAAGAACCTGATCATCCCGCCGGCGCCGATGAAGCCGGGAGTGTCGGCCACGGTCAAGACAGCACTGGAGCGAAGGTCAGCCACAATCGCTTTCATGTGCCCGGATTCGGAGGGGCTGAGAAATAGAACATGACACCTTCGCGATTGAGCCGTGCTGTCGGGGTAGATCACGTGCACGGGATGGTTCTGGACTCTTCGTCCTGAGAGCGCGATTTCCACATTCTGATCAAATGGGCTGTCGCCCAGGATACATATCCGGAAAGGATCGGAAGGTCCGCCAAACGCCGCGGAAGGCCACTCGACAAACTTCGCGAAGTTGTAGAGGTAAGCGGCCTTGAGCTGGTATTCGCTGTTGGATTGTGCTTCCACCACGCCGCTGCCCGCCACGACGATCAGCAAGGTGGTCAGAATCGCGAAGAGGGGCTTCCAGGGCCAGCGCTGATTGTAGACCCTATGCCAGCGACCTCGTTCGGCCGCAATTGCTGCTGTGCTCAGAATCGCCACGTTGCCTTGCCGTAAAATTCCCGCCCCCTCTTCCCGGATACCACGTACTCCCAGAAGGGCTGGAATTCGTATTGAGGAGCCTGGGTCAGCCGCTGGCCAACAATGCTGAGCTCCAAGTCTCGCCGGGGCCGCCATCCCAAGCGCATGTCCAAGCGGGTGTAGTTTTGAACGGTTTGTCCCGGCAACGCCCCCACGTAATACAGAGCGGTATCGGTTTCCAGGTTGTAGGGCAGAGTGAAATACGAATGCAGCTGGAATTGATGCCGGGGATTGTCGCCATCCTGGCCGGGGAAGGAGAACAGAGGCAGTGAAGAGGGGCCGCCGGTGATCTGGCGCAAGAACGAATAACTTCCGGTCAGTTTCCAGAACGAATTCGGGGTATAGGTACTGCTGAGCTCCACGCCATAGTTGTTGCCACTCATCAGGTTGCTTACCTGGTGGGGTACCACCAGGTGCGGGGGCAGGGGGTTCAGCGCAGGAAACGGCGCGGTTTGCAGCAGGCCGCAAAGATGGTCGTAATGCTGCCAGAACCCGGCAGCGTCCAGTGACAAATTCTTTGTGGGCTGCGCGCGGTAGCCGAGTTCGTAGGCCAGCACTTCTTCGGAACGGGAATCCAGGTTCTTCGACAAAGTTGCCAGCACCGGAGTGCCATCAGGAAGAGGAGCCGTCCACATGTTCATGCTGGCGGCGTTGTCCCAGATGGCAGGCAGCCGGACGGCGCGCGACACTGAGGCCCAGGCCGCCTGCCGCGGACGAGGGGTCCACATGAAGCGCAGCGTGGGCTGGACCTCGAAACCGCTGTAGTCATTGTTCTCCAGGCGCGCTCCAGCCGTCATTGTCAGCCGGTCGGGAACAAGCGTGATCTCGTCCTGGAGGAAACCGCTGAACAGGCGCAGATCGCGGCCGCTGGGGACGAGTGACAACTCCCAGGTCCCCTGGCTGGCCTGGCGCGTATTGCGAAAACCGCCTCCCCACAACAGATCGTGCCTCCCGAGGGGGAGGTGGTGCTGAAAATCGAAATCCACAACTTCATGGAACTGACTAAGGAGAATATCTGGCCGGCGGGAGCGATCATAATACACCTGAAAGGCGGTCTCGGATCCGCCGGCCAGACGGTGGGTCCAGCGCGTCAGCAAGTCGCCTTCGCTCAGGTCCAGGTGGTTGTTGACGATCACTGGTTGCCTGGTGAAAACGCTCAGATAACCGGCCTGAGGAGATGCTCCCTGGGAGAGGTCGCCCTGAACGGTAAATGAGTTGGCGTCGCCTAGCTTCCAGTCTGTACGAAACCCGCCATGCGTCAACTGCGTCTGCCCATTGAGCGGCCCGTTCCCCGGAAGATCCACCAGATTGTCACGCAGGGAGTACTTTCCAAAAACGCGATAATAGCCGGTGCTGCCCAGCTTGCCGCCGTAGCGGCCTGACCCGAATGCCTGATCGAAAGTGCCTCCCCCGGCGCTCACCAGGGTTCCCTCGGTGTCTTTCGCGTTCTTGGTGACAATGTTAATCACCCCATTGACCGCGTTTGACCCCCACAGCGAAGCTCCTGGTCCGCGAATCACTTCCACACGCTGAACGTCCTCCAGAACGACATCCTGCGCATTCCAGAAAATGTTGGAAAAGGTCGGGTAGTACACGCTGCGCCCGTCAATGAGCACCAGGAGCTTGTTGTTGCTCATCGAATTGAAACCGCGAATGCTCAGCGCCCAGGTGTTGTTGTCAATCTGCGCCACATCAGCGCCGGGCACCAGGCGCAGCAGGTCCGGAATGCTGGTCGCGCCGGAGCGGCGGATCTCTTCCTGGGTGATGACATAGACGGCGGCGGGAATGTGGGTCAGTTCCTGCTGCTTGCGGCCGATGGTGGTGATGCGCACATTTAAGAGCTCCTCCAGGCTCATGTCGGCGAGCTCGGAGGTGCGCTCTTGAGCCATGCCTTTGCCGGTTAGAAAAATCAGGAGGAAGAGCAACGCGCGTAAGATCCGGACTTTATATGCGGCGGAAAACATGACCGTGTCTACAGGCCGAGGTCCGCGGGGGGCCGTACATTAGCTTTCGCCTGGCTGGACCTCCTCGGCCAACTTTGGGCACAGCCAGTGTGGGCACGCGGCTTTGCCTAGTGCATGGACGGGGCGGAGCCCAATCCACCACACGTTTCCATGCTCGCCAACAATCTTGTCTCCACGCCCGCCTGCGGCTGGCTTCGTGAGATAGCCTGCTGGCTCGCGTCGTACTGCCAAGGTCACCGTAGCATGGGGTTCAGGAACGTCCCGGCAGGACGGTCTCTTACCAAGGGCGAAGGCTTTCCCGTTTTACAACCGTTCCCGAATATTTTGGGCGCAGGCGGGAGGCAGGAAGGGAGAGGACGTCAGAGAACCGAGAACTGAGAACTGAGAGCCGCTCTTCTACCCGTTGCCAACAAACTCGCAGCACTGCTCCAGCTTGACGTCCCAGATGCAGTTTTCCGAGGGCAGGCTCTTGATGCCCACCTGGGAGCGCAGGCCGTCGCTCGATTCTGAAATCCAGACCACGCGAAACTCGGCTTTGCGTCCGCCGTACTGCACTTCCAGAATTTCACCCATGCGCATGCGGTGGCGCATGCCGCTCAGCAACGCGCCCTCGGCGCTCACGTTACGCGCGGAAACAATCTGGCTGAAGGCTTGGTCGTAGGCGTCAATGCCCCAAACGCGAACCGGAAGAGCGGCTGATACCCGTGGTTCCCGACGGCGGTCCATAAGGCCCTGCGTTTCTGGGGAGGAACACAGCGCACTTCTGGGGAGTGTTGCGAGAAGATAGTAACCTGTGGCTGGAATGAGGCCAAATTACGCCCGTTATCGCGGTTGGGTTCCCACGGTAACCGGGGCAAAATGAAGCGGCGCCGCCACTTGCAGGCGGCGCCAGGAATGCTTCAATCCAGATCGGGAAGGGAACAGGCGCCC